>JBFZFD010000180.1:0-10195 GCA_041306485.1 Opitutia bacterium
GGTCTGGAAATGATTTAGGATGGGTGGGAGACCTCTCCGCCTCGCGCGAGGATGGCTGGCGCGACAACTCCGAGCGTGAGTCCCTCGTTTTTACGGGCAAGGGTGCCCATCGCCTCGCGCCCGACCTCACCGCCGACCTCGTGCTCTCTTCCGACCGATCCCTCGCCGGTCTGCCCGGTCAGCGCACGGGCCTGGGTGACGACCCTAACGACTGGCAGCGCGACAGCGGTTGGCTGCTCTCACCCGGCCTCACCCTTCGCCGGGACGACCTGCAGGCCCAAGTCTTCTGGTCCCGCTCCGAATCGACCGTCACCAGCTTCGTCGACGGCTCCAACTTCTACGGCGACTACCTCTACCACCAGCGCTTCCTCGTCACCCGCGACGAATTCACTGCTCTCGCTGAGACCCGGCTAGGCTCCCTTACCCTCTCCGGGGGCGTCACCTACGAGCGAGCCTCCCTCGATCAGCAAGCCCTCGATCCCTTCTCGCTCGAGTGGGCCGACACTCAAGAAGGCGCCGGCATCTGGGGCAGGGCGGAGTGGAAGGCGACCACCACTGACCGCCTCACCTTAGGCGTCCGCCGCGATCGCTTCACTGACTTCGGGAGCAAGACCACTGGGGAGCTTGCTTGGACCCGTGCACTTGGACAAAACCTCACCGCCCATCTTCGGGTCGCCACCGCCTTCCGCGCGCCTGCGCCCAACGACCTCGCTTACGGTACGTCGGGTGACATCCCTCTGCGCCCAGAGAGTAACCACTCGACCGAACTGGGTCTGCGCCGACGTCCCGCCGGTGCCTTCGGCGCGGGCTGGACCCTCGTAGCCTTCGAGAACCGCCTGGGCGACCTCATCGATTACGATCCCTCCGACAACTATAAGACCTTCAACATCGGGCGCGCGACCACTCGAGGCATCGAGGCCGGCGCCGAGGTCGTCCCCGCTCTCGGCTGGAGGGTGCGCGGCTCCGCCACCTGGCTCGAGGCCTTCGCCGATAGCCCCCTGCTCGGCTTGGTCCAGCCCGGCGAGCGCCTGCTTCGCCGGCCCGACCTCGCCCTCGGCCTCTCCATCGAACACCGTCCGACCGCCGAGACCGCCCTAGGCCTAGGGGCCATCTGGCTACACGGGCGTGAGGACTTCGACTTCTCGACCGGCTCAAGGGTCGACCTCGCCAATGCCTTCCAGCTTCGCCTCTGGATGCGCCATGCCCTCGACGCGCATACTGACCTCACCCTGCGCATCGAGAATCTCGCCGGGAGCGACGCCGAGCTGACCTCTATCGGCTACCCCAGCCCTCCCCGCGCGGCCTACCTAGGCCTCAGCCGTCGCTTCTGAGCAAGGTCGCCGCCCGCTCAGGGACGTCGTTCCAGCTTGTCAGTCTTGCCCAGCAGCGAGGGTAGCCCATCGCCGTCCAGCCAAGCCTTAGCCTTGCGATCAGCCCTCAGCGTAGCGTCGAGGAAACGCGTCGTCGCCTCCGCCATCTGGGCGTGCCAGCGTCGGTAGTTCTCGCGACGCGTGGGACTCGCCGGCAGCCGTCCGGAGAACGCCATGTGATCGGCGCCATCTAGTACCACCAAGTAGCTGGAGGCGTTGGTAGACTCACGAAAAGGTGCCATGCGCAACGCAGGGTCTTGGCTCTCCTCAATCGAGGTGGTGTCTTTGGTCCCCGTCCAATGAAACTGGGGGATGCCAATCACCCCGAAGCGCTCGGCCCCGGAATAAGGAGGAGGCGAGAGCACAATGGCCGCGCGGATGCGAGGGTCGGCAAAGTCGGCGTTGGGGGCGGCCGGGAAGCGCTCTCCAGAGAGCGCCATCGAGGTACGTGCCCCGTAGGAGTGTCCGCAGACAGCAATCTCCGCCCCGTCGTGTCGCTCAGACAAGCCTGGGGTCATCCGAAGTCGCTCCAATACAAGCCGGACATCCTTCACCCGGGCAGTGAACTCTTCCACGGAGGTCGCGTCCTTCATCGTCTTCTCGCGGTCGAAGACCATGCCCATCCAGATACTCGAGTCAGATCCTGGATGCTGCACGTGCACAACCAAGTAACCGCGCTCCGCCCAATGGGCTCCTAGGTATTCCATGGCGTCGAGGCTCCCTCCGAGACCGTGCGAGATAATGACGGTGGGATGTTTGCCCGTGCCCTCGGGGACGCGCGCCCGGTAGGGGACCATGCGATTGCTCGCTTGGTTGGTCCAATTCCCCTCAATCAAGGTGGGTGCAGCGGGCAGGGCCGACCCTAGCCCAAGAAGCAGGGTCAAAAGCAAGGAGCAGAGACGCAGAATTTTCATTGTTATTGCCCCATAAAGAGAAGAAAGCCCGTGGGCGCAAATCCCTTCCCGCTTGCCGCCATCGGTCACTCCAAGGATACTGTATGGCCTGATGAGCCGGTTCTACTTCGCCTACGGTTCCAATCTGGACGCCAGCCAGATGGAGCGGCGTTGCCCAGGCGCAGAAGCCCGCGGCAAGGCCTTCCTCCCCTTGCATAGCCTAGCCTTCAACCATCCTAGCACCACTTGGGGCGGAGGCTCGGCCGATGTCGTCCAAGATCCGCTCGGACGTGGTGTCTGGGGCTTCGTCTATGAAATGACCGTCGCCGATTGGGTGCGCCTCGACGAGGCCGAGGGCACGGCCTACCGTCGGCATCGTGCCACCATCTGGGAGGGTGGCATCGAGGACTGCCCCCTCGAGGTCCAACTCTACCGCGTGGTCAACCCGACGGGTCCCCACCTTCCCGCGCGCAGCTACCTCGACAAGATTATCCGCGGCGCCCAGACGCGCGGGCTCCCCGCGACCTGGGTCACTTGGCTGCGAGGCATCTCTGCCAAGTAAGCCGGCGACTCGCTCAGCGCAGCGACTTCAGGTAGGCCAGTAGGTCGCGGGCCTGGGCGTCCGGCAGGTTCTCGACCAAGCCAGCGGGCATCAGCGAGCGATTGAGCCAGCGCGTCTCGGCGATGTCCGCCCGCTCGATGCGGACCTCGGCGCCGCCGACTAACCTGAGCAAGACGGCCTCGGGGGTCTCCGAGACAAGGAAGCCCTCTTGCAGCGCGCCCGCCTTAGTGGTCACGCGGAAGATGCGGTAACCCGGCTCATAGGCGGCGTTGGGCGTGAGGAGGTTGCGCAGAATGGCGTCATGTCCCATTGATCCCACCCCGCTGAGATCTGGCCCCATCGCCACGCCCTCACCCTTGATGAGGTGACAGGCACGGCAGAGTGCGGCCAAGGACTTACCTTGGTTGATGTCACCACCCTCCTCGGCGATCAACTTGCCCCAGCGAGCAAAGGCTGCGTCGAGGCGAACCGCTTCCTCCTGTCCAAGGATCGGCGGAGGGTCCTGGCGTAATGCCACGCGAATCCCAGCGGCTTTGGGCCAGCCCTCGCGTCCGGAGCCTTGGAAAATAAGGTCGGCTGGCCTCGACTTGGGGTCGATAGCACGGTCGAACCTCGCGCGGATCTCAGTCGCGCCTAGTGCGCGCGACCAGATGCGGTATTCCGCCAGGGCACCATGGAGGCTGCCCTGAGGCACGGTCCAGCCCAACGAAGGCTCGATGACTCGCAGGTCGGTCGGCGCGCTTGTCGCCTCGTGTTCCCCGTTCTGGAAGATCGACCAGCGGCCCTCGGCATCGCGGGTCACTGCCAGGTGCGTCCAATGGCCCGCCGAGACGGGCTTCTTCGCCACGACCACATCGTTGCGCGGAGGGAAGAGGTAGACACGGGGCAGGCCCGCGGCGAAGTTGATGTCCAGCACCTTGTCCTGACCAAGGATTCCATCCACATTAGAGATGCCCGGCTCAAGCCAGACCCAGGTCTCCACCGTGAAGGCGCCGGTGAGTTTGATGCCCAGCGGGGCCTGGGCTTTGTCCGTACCATCCAGCACGGCGGCGGGACGGAAGCGATCGGCCACCTTGGCTAGCAACTGCTCCAGCCGCGGGTCCTTGGCGAGTGACACCTGGAGGCGCTCGACCACCACGCCGTTCAACGCTGAAGTTTCCAGGCTGCCGTCTAGACTCCGTACCAAGATGGCTTCCGCGCCCGCCGCTGACTGGCTCAGAAGTTCGAGCAACAACTCGCGCGAGGCCAGGTCTAGTCGCGGCCGTAGGCCGAGGGCGGTGGCAGCTGCGCCCGTCTGCCGGCTCGCCGCCAGGGCGACGAGGGCCCCGCGTCGCAGGTGGGCTGGACCTTCCGTGGCCAGCGCGGAGAGGCGGGTGATGTCACCACCGCCAAAGGAGGCAAGGGCGCGTAGCGCTGCGGCGTGCTCACTGGCCCGACCGGCGTCAGCCAGCAAGGCGGACAACTCTGGCTCCGTCTCGCGCAGGGCGAAGGCTTCCGCCAGTGCGAGACCACGCGCAGTCGCCTCGCCACCCTTCCCAAGGAGCTGCTTGGCGGCGGGCGCGAGCACCCCAGCGACCTTGTTGGCGTCGAGCTGCGACTTGGCTGCTACCAGAGCTGAAGCGACGCGTGCCTGGCCTTCGCCTTCGAGCAATGCCTGCCGCAGCGATTGGGCGGCCACCGGGTTGTCGGCGGCGCGGAGCAAGGCGGTCAACTCCTCGCGCGAGGGTTCACGGCTCAGCTTGCCGAGCAGGCTTGCTACTCTTGGCGCGGCGCGGTCGGGGCCCAAGGCGAGCGTTGCCCAAATCTCAGCCTCCGGCTCGAGCTCGGCTCGCCGGTCTTGGTCTAGGTAGGCGGCGACTTTTAAGGGGATGCGCTCGAGGAAGAGGCGGACCAAGTAGCGCTCGAACTCGCGGTCGTAGGCCGCGCCAATTGGGATGGGCCGCTTGCGCTGGCTGGACTCGCCCATCGGGGCAGTCAACGAGGGCTTGGTCTGCCGGACCAGAAGGTCGATGGCAGCGGGAGATTCGCCCGCGAGGTGGCCAGCCAGCTTGATGACCTCTTGGCGAACGGTCGGGTCGGGGTCTTGGGCCAAGCGGGCTGCCAAAGCCACCGTCTCGCGGGCCTGACTCGCAGGGAACTCACGCAGGGCGCGCAGGGCTTCACGTCGGAGGTTGCGCTCAGGCTCGGAGAGCAGTTTGGCCAGCAAACCAGTGTCGCGCACGCCGAGGCCCTCGAGCGCCCAGAGCGCGGGGATGCGCTGACCCGCGGGCAGCCGGGTATCCAGCAGTCGGGCGCGCAGCTCGGGCTCTAACTCGCGCAGTTGGCGGTCGACGATGGCCTGCCAGGCGAGGTGTGTGCGGGTCAGTGCTGCGGTGCCAAGATGCCCAATCAGTGCCTTAGGAGGGAGCGTGGTGAAATCAACCGTCGGCAGGGGAGGGTGGTCCTGATGACGCACGCGCCAGATGCGACCGCGTACCTTGTCGCGTTCGGGGTGGTTGCGGGGGACCTCGTTGTGACTGATGATCTTGTTGTACCAATCGACGATGTATAGGCAGCCGTCGGGCCCGTTGCGCAAGGCGACGGGACGGAACCAAGGGTCCGACGAGAGCACGAGTTCGGGTCCGAGCTCATAGGCGTGTCCCGTGCCCTCGCGGGTAACGCGCACCGACTGGATCTTGCGGGTGATGGGATTGGCCACCCAGATCAGGTCGGCGGTGTCAGCGGGCCATCGGCCAGGATCAGCCCAGGCCAGTCCGCTCAGTCCGCTGCCGCCCATGCGGAACTCCTTCGCCGTGGAGGGGAACTCGGGCGCGTAGGATTTCCACAGCCCGTTGGAGCAGCCAGGATAATTGGCATGCTCATGGAAGGGCATCACCGGGTAGCCGTAGTCATTGGCCTCCTGGACCCAGGATTCTCCCTGATCGGTCAGGACCAGTCCCCAGATGTTGCAGGGGCCGTTGCTCGTGATATCGAAGTCCGAGCCATCGTCCCTGAACTTGGCCATGCGGGTCTGGTCGAACTTGGTCTCACGGCCATCCGATGTCCGCACCTTGCTGTAGTTGAAGGCACCTTGGGCCATCCAAATCCAGCCGCCCGGTGCGCGAGTGAACTGGTGGGGCAGAAGGTGGGAGTCTTGCACGCCGAAGCCGCTCAGGAGGACCGTGCGCTTGTCCGCGCGGCCATCACCATCGCTGTCCTCGAGACGCACGATTTCAGTGCCGTGATGGACGATGGCGCCGCCGCGGTGAGGGAGCATGCCGGTGGGAATGGCCAAGCCCTCCGCGAAGACGCGGGGGGCGTGCGGTCCAGGACCTTCCGTGCGGTCATAGACAACGACCTTGTCCCGACCCTTGGAGGCATAGAGCGCGGCGGCCACGGCAGGCGTCTCGTTGGCGTCGACCGGATACTCCAGCGCTGTCGATGTCCAAAGCCGGCTACGAAGGTCCCACTCTGCGGTGACGAACTTACCCAACGAATCAGTCTCCTCGGCCACCAGTTCGATGACATAACCCGGAGGTAGGGAGAAGGTGCCCAGTTGCTGCTTGGCCGTCAGCGGCGACGGACCGGGCGCGGTGGGTGGCGCGGGTGCAGTGGCCGCTGCCGCAAGCGGCGTCAGGATCAGATTGCGGAACTCGACCTGGGCTTTACCGCCACCATGGAGCTGCAGACCGATTCGGCCAGCGCGCGGGATGTCCGCCTGTGGCTCGGTGAAGTCGAAGGCGGGCTCGTCGTTGACCCAGGCGCGGATACGAGCACCGCGCGCGAGGATGCGGTAGCGATTCCATTCACCCTCTTTGACCGACTTCAGGGGTGCGGGTAGGTCGGCGATGACGCGGTTGCGGCGCGATTCGTCGTAGAGTTTTCCCCACCAGCCCGGCCCGATGTCCGCCTGGTAGCCGCGCATCTCATGATTGTTGGGGATGCGCTCGGACCTGAACTGCAGGCCGGAGTTGACGAACCCTGTGCCGCGCAGGCGCACCTCGAAGCTCAGCTCGAAATCGGCGAAGGAGTCGGTAGTGACAAGAAAGTCGTTGCGGGGCTGATGGCGGTCGAGGGACCCCCCGATGATGGCACCATCACCGGCACGCCAGACCTGGGCGTCGCCTTCCCAGCCGGTGAGGGTTTTGCCATCGAACAGCGCCCGCGGTTGCGCTTTCAAGCCGAGAGCGAGCAAGCAGAGAACCGCGAGGAGGGGGAGACTCCGGGTATGGGGCATGACGCAATGACCTTCAAATGGCCTAGGGGTTCCACCCCTAGTGAAGGGCACAAAAAAAGCCCCCGTGTCCGGGGGCTTTGCAGGGCGCGGGCCTCGGCTTACTTACCAGAGAGGTCCCGTACCTTGATATTGCGGAAGTCAACCCGGTCGCCGTGGTCCTGAAGGAGGAGGGTGCCTTCCTTCCACTCACCGAAGTCCTTCCCGAACTGGGGTGCGGCGTACTTGCTCTTGGCCCGTAGGGCGCGGAATTCCTCGGTGCTGCGGTCGTAGCTGATCACGAGGAGTCCATTGAGCCAGTGCTCGACCTTTAGCCCGTCGGCCGAGGTGCGGACAAACGCGTGGTTCCACTCACCGATGGGCGCGGGCTGCTTCGCCTTGGAGGCCGTCATCAGGTCGTAGAGCGAGCCAATGGTCCGGTTGCCCTCGCGACCCTCCTTGGCGTCGGGATGGCGGGCGTCGTCGAGAATCTGGAACTCGAGGCCGAAGGCCGAGCCAGCGCCCTTGTTAAGTAGGGGCTGAGCGAAGTACTTGATGCCGCTGTTGGCGCCCTCGGTGATGCGGAAGTCCACCATGAACTCGAAGGCACGGTAAGTGCGCTTGGTCACGATGTCGCCGCCGTTGGTCGACTCGCCGCCGCCCGACTTAAGGACGGAGAGTATGCCATCGGACACCTGCCAGCCCTTGGCCGGGAAGGTGTCGCTGCGGGCGGACTTCCACGCGTCGGTCGAGGTGCCGTTGAAGAGCAGCGTCCAGCCGTCATCTCTCTCACCCTTGGTCAGGGTATTGGGCGCGACCTCGGCTAGCTTCACATTGCGCCAGCGGTTTTGCGTACCGACTAGCTCGGGCTTGCCAATGGAGTGGACCTGGAAACCGATGAAGCCCGAGCGCGTGGCGCCGTCGAGCACGTCAGCGCGGAGCTCGCCGTTGAGCCAAGTGCGAATGCGGGGCCCCACGGCCTCGATGCGCACGTGGTTCCAGTCGCCGACCTTGGTCAGTCGCCGTCCTTGCTCGCTGAACGCGGCTTTGTCGCCGCCCAGCGCCCCGGGGAATAGCCAGCCGCGGCGGCTCTCGTCGAACACGCCCCCGGTCCACTGCCGGTTGCCCTGGTTGGTCGGGTCCGTATCGATCTCCACCTGATAGCCGTGCACGCGGTTGGCGGCGATCTTGATTACCTTGCCCGAGGCGTCGGTGAAGGTGGTCTCCTTGTCGTAGGCATTGCTGCGAATCTGGACGCCGGAGTTTAGGCGGGAGTCCACGTTGAACTCATACTCCAGGGTAAAGTCCCCGTAGTTTTTGTCCGTGCAGAGGAAGGAGTTGGGCGTCTTGGCCACGGCGGTGCCAGTGAGGACGCCGTCCTTCAGTTCATAGGTGGCCTTGCCCCCCTTCTGGCTGGATCCGCCTAGCCAGGCGGCGGTGTCGGCGGCGCAGGCGGCCGCGACGAGCAGGGGAATCAGGGTGCGCATAGGAGCGGTTGTCTGGGCTTAGGCGAGGTAGGTCGGGATCTTGAACTCGCCCCGGCCTTCGCGCTTCGCGATGAGGTCGGCGTTGGCCTTCTCCGCGCCCTCGCCAGTGAACTTCTCGGTGCTGGGGTCGAGGGTGAGGGCTCCTACCTGCAGCTTGGCACCGGCGAAGCCGTTCTTCGCTAGGTGCTCGGCCGCGCGGTCAAAGGCCTCGCCTAGGTGGGTGTTGGCCTTGATACGCTCCTTAATCTCGCCTTGGGGTAGCTCGGCGCCGGTGCGGAGTGCTACGTTGGAGGCGTGGACGAGCGAGGTGGAGAGGTGGCACTCGCGCACGGTCGCACGGAGGTCGGCCGACTTGCCCGAGCGGATGCACTCTAGCCAGTTGGTCAGGTGGCCCTCGTTGCCGCCCCCGCCCTGGAGGTTGTTGGCGTCGCCCGAGGAGCGGCCGAAGCGCTGGGCGACCTTGCCGTCCTTGTCGACGATGGTGGCCGAGACGTAGTCGGGGATGCGGACCACGCCGCCCTCGCACTCGATGGCGATGCCGATGCCGACGCCGCGGAAGCTGTCCATGCCCCAGGGGATGCGCTTCTCCTCCTTGGTCGAGCCGTCCTTCTGCTTGACCGCCGTCAGCACCGCTTCGCGCTGCTTGGCGTCTCGCGGCAGGCCGCGGACCTCCATGATGAGGGGCGCCTTGGCGTAGGAATGGACGGTGACCACCGTGTTGGGGGTCTCGCCGGCGTCATCCATGCCGAGGCGGGCGCCGACGGTTGCGACGGCCGGAGCGAGGCTGTCCTCGCCGAGGAACCAGCGAGCGACGTCAACCTCGTGTACGCCCTGGTTCAGGATATCGCCGCCGCCGTAGTTCCAGAACCAGTGCCAGTCATAGTGCACGGGGCCGAACTGTCCGGTCCGGACGGATTCTTGGATCTCAGCGGGTCCGTGCCAGAGGTTGTTATCGATGAACTCGGGATGGACCGTCTTGCCGGCCTTGCCGATGGTCTGGCGTGCCTTGTAGCAGATGCCGCGCGAGACGAGGATTTTGCCGAGCTTGCCCTCCTGAACGTACTTGAGGGCGGCGCGGATGCCGGGACCAGAGCGGCTCTGAGTGCCGGCCTGAGCAATCAACTTGGGGAACTTGGCGGCGGCGCCGACCAGCTGGCGACCCTCCCAGATGTTGTGGGAGAGGGGTTTTTCGACAAAGAGATGCTTGCCGGCTTCGAGGGCCCAGATGCCCAGCAAGGCGTGGGTGTGGTTGGGCGTGGCGACGATGACGGCGTCCACGTTCTTATCCTCGAGCATCTTCCGGGCGTCGGTGTAGCCCTTGGCATTGGGGCGGCTCTTCAAGCGCTGGGCGAGGACCTGGCTGTCGACGTCGCAGATGGCGGTGATTTCTACCCCGGGCAGCTTGGCCACGTCATTCATCAGCTCATTGCCACGGCTGCGGACCCCGACCACCCCGATGCGGATGCGGTTCGAGGGTGCGTTCTGCGCCAGGGCGCGGGGCAGGGTGGTCCACGCTGCGGCTAGGGCCGAGGTAGCAAGGAAGGTGCGGCGGTTGAGCGGGTTCATGGGGATGCTCTTTAAACAGCCGAAAACCCCACCCGTTCCAACCCAAAAGGGCACCCAAGGGTGGGGAGCGAGGAGCGAGGAGCGGGGAGCGGGGTGCGGTTCCAACCCAAAAGGGCACCCAAGGG
>JBFZFD010000181.1:0-7110 GCA_041306485.1 Opitutia bacterium
CGCCCCCTTCCCTTCACCCTCAGCTCAAGGAGCGGACCCAAGACGGTGGACGAATCGGTCGACCCGGACTCCGCGCTCCGGGATTTCGGACGTCCCAACGACCTGCTCTCCCAGCGCTTCCCTACGGCGCAGCTCGACCTCACGCGCGACGAGCGCTTCGCCACTACCCAACGGGTCACCCTCGGCACCTGGAACTCGAGCTTCAGCAGCCTCGGCACCCGGCGCGCGGATATTGCCCTCGAGGACGGCCTCGGCGCGGAGGTGAGGTCGAAGGACACCATCGAGGTTCGCCAGGTTGAGCGAAGCTCCTCCCCTTGGTCGCGACGCACCACCGAGGTCGCTGGTTGGGATAATCGCCTAGAGGGCGATGCCGAGCTTGGCCAGCGCACGGTAGATACGGAGTCGCTCGCTGGCACGGTCGCCCGAGCCAACACCACCGCTCGCTCCCCACGCTCCCTCGACCAGCTTTCAATGCAGGACATCAACCGCTACCAGTTCCGGCGGGCACGCTCGTCCGACCCTGGCCTGCCCGTGGTCCGCCCAGGCACAGGCACGGAGGTTCGCAGTACAGGGGGCAACTGAGCGCCTTTTTCCTCGCAGGCTGCGCAAGCCGGGTCTTGGCTGGGTATCCTTGAACGGATGAGCGACAACTCCCCATCGGTACCCGCGCCCGCCATCAGCGACCTTGAGATCAAGGACGCTGCCATCATCTTCGAATCCGTCTGGTCAGGGCTAGAGCGCGAGGTGGGACGGGAGAACATGACCTTCCCCGCCGAGATTCTTTGGCTGAACGGCGCGCCAGGGGCAGGTAAAGGCACCAACACCGCCTTCATCCTCAAGTCCCGCGACTACTCGGGCGAGCCCATCGTGGTGAGCGACCTCCTGCAGAGCCCCGCGGCTCGCTTGCGCATCGACGCCGGTATGCTCGTCGGAGACCGCGAGGTCATCGAGCTCCTCTTTCGGCGTCTCCTAGAGCCCGGCTACTCCGACGGCGCCGTAGTCGATGGCTTCCCTCGTTCCATGGTCCAGGTGGAGTGCCTCAAGCTCCTCTTCCGTCGCCTGAACGATCTCCGGGTCGAGTTCCGCGATACCCCGCACGCGGACCGCTTCCCCAAGTGCCACTTCCACATCCTCGTCCTGTTCGTCGACGAGAACGAGTCAGTGCGCCGACAGCTCAAGCGCGGTCAAGAATCGCTCGCCCACAACGAGCGGGTCCGCCTCGAGGGCGGCACGCCCGTCGAGGTGCGCCGGACGGACCTCGATCCCGAGGCCGCACGTAACCGCTACCGGGTCTTCAAGGAGCGCACCTACGATCCCCTGCAGACCCTGCGCGACATTTTCCACTACCACCTGGTCAACGCCCACGGCTCACTGGCCGATGTCGAGGCACGCATCCTCAAGGAGCTGAAGTACCAGAGTTCCCTCGAGCTCGCCGAGGAGACTCATGACCGTATCGCTGGTATTCCCTTAGCCAACCAGATTGTCCAACGCGCGCGCCAGGACCTTGTGCGTCGGCTCGACGGCTACGCCGAGCGCCACACGGCACTCTTCCAGCAGGTGGTCGACCTCATCAACGAGAAGTTTGTCCCCATCATCCGTTCGCACGCCATCTCCGGCATGGCGCATGTCAACAGCGAGACCCCCCTCCTCGAGGAACCCCTGGCCATCGCCATCTTCATCGACATCTTCTCCGAGCGCGGCTTCCACGCGGTGGTCGACATCCATCGTATCGAGGTGCCCGAGTCCGTTGACCTCACCACCGGCCAGATCTCCTGCCGTATCAAGAAGGTCTTCCGTGTCTCCATCCGCTTCCAGGGCTCCGAGATCCGCCGTGGTAGCTGAGCACAGCGACCGCTTGCCATTCAGCACTCTCGGGACAGCATGAGGACACCATGCCCTCCCTCGAGACCTTGCGCGCGCGCCTGCTCGACCAACCCCTCTTCGAGGGGAAGGCTTGGCGCCTCTCGCCCGAGCCCTGGCCGCTGACCGCCGCTCAGGTCGTCGAGCTGCGCCGCATCGGCGAGGCCTGCCTGGGCTACCAACGTGCACTCGAGCGCCTCTACACCCGTTCCTTCCAAGACCGGAAGTTACTCCGCAACCGCGAGCTCCACGCGCCCTGGGTCGCCGCCTACCTGGATCGCCATAAGCCAGAGGGCCTCGTCGCCCACGGCCGTCATCGCGCGACCAAGGGTCAGTTGCCCGTCGTGCTACGCCCCGACCTTCTGCTCACGGAGCACGGCTTCGTCATGACCGAGCTCGACAGCGTGCCAGGGGGCGTCGGTCTCACTGCCTACCTCAACGCTACCTACGCAGAGGACACCGAGGGCGTGGTCGGCGGCACCGACATGCCGGACCGCTTCTTCTCCGCGCTCGCCGCCCTCGTCCCCCTTGAGCGCGACCCCGTGGTGGCGATCATCGTCTCGGACGAGTCCGCTACCTACCGACCGGAGTTTGATTGGCTAGCCGAGACCCTGCGTGCGCGCGGGCGTGACATCTGGGTGGCGCACCCCTCCGACCTCATGGAGATGGGTCCGGACATCTGCATCCCCGTCGAAGGCGCCCCCCGCAAGGTCCACCTCGTCTACCGCTTCTTCGAGCTCTTCGACCTCGCCAACGTCCGTGGCGCCGACGCGTTGTTCAACGCCGTGGAGGCCGGCAAGGTAGTCGTCACCCCTCCCATGCGGGCCTTCCAAGAAGAGAAGCTCGGCCTCGCCCTCCTGCACCATCCCCAACTCGGAGCCTACTGGCGTGAGAACCTGCCCGAAGATCAGCTCGAGACCCTCATGCGTATCGTGCCGCGCACCTGGATGATGGAGCGCACCCAGCTCCCGCCCACCGCCGTACTCCACGCTCCGAATGTCGACGGTAAGCCCATCCGAGACTGGGCCGAACTGGCCGATGCCTCGCAGCGCGAGCGCGCCCTCATCATCAAGGCCAGCGGCTTTCATGAGACCGCCTGGGGTGCTCGCAGTGTCACGCTGGGTAGCGACGTCTCCCGCGAGGCTTGGCTCGAGGCAATCGAGGACGCCCTCGACCCGGAGAACGAGACGCTCCACGTGATGCAAGATTACCACAAGCCCGCCCGCCTCAGCCATCCCGTGCATCGTCCCGACGGCACCATCGGCGCGATGGAGGGACGCCTGCGCCTCTGCCCCTACTACTTCGTCGAAGGCGACACCGTGGCTCTCTCGGGGGTGCTCGCGACCTTTTGCCCGGCGGACAAAAAAATCATCCACGGCATGAAGGACGCTGCCCTCCTCCCTTGCCGACAAGTCGGCTGACCTTCCCATGCGCCGCGTCCTCCTCGCCCTCTTCGCCCTCGCCGTCATCGCCAGCGGCGTCACCTGGCTCGGGCAGGGGCTGAACCCTTACCGGCGTATCCCGCCCACGGGCATCGACCGGGCAGCCGCCGAACAGGCCCTGTCGGAGTCTTGGCGCGAGCGGGTTGCGGCCGAGCGGATGACCTTAGAGACCGCGTGGGCGGAGAAGGCCGTGACCGTGCAGGGCAAGACCCTCCGCTGGCTCGAGCAGCGGTTTGGCGAGAAGCCCGCCGACGGCTGGAACCTGTTCATCTCGCTACACGGCGGCGGCGGAGCCCCTGCCACCGTCAACGACCAGCAGTGGCGCAACCAAATCCGCCTCTACCAGCACCCAGGCTCCATCTTTGTCGCACCACGCGCGCCAACCAACACCTGGAACCTCTGGCACGAAGCCCACATCGACGGCCTGCTCGACCGGCTCATCGCAAGCGCCGTCATCACCCAAGGCGTCAACCCCAACCGCGTCTACCTTCTTGGCTACTCCGCTGGGGGCGACGGCGTTTACCAACTCGCACCACGCATGGCCGACCGCTTCGCCGCAGCCTCGATGATGGCGGGCCACCCTAACGAGGCCTCGCCCCTCGGCCTGCGCAACCTCCCCTTTGCCATCTGGTGTGGGGCTGAAGACAAAGCCTACAACCGCAACCGTATCGCTGGCGAATGGCTAACCAAACTCGGCGAACTCGCCGCGGCCGACCCCGGAGGCTACGTCCACTCCGGCAAGGTCGTCCCTGGCAAGGGACATTGGATGGACCTCGAAGACCGCGCCGCCGTGGCTTGGATGGCTGGCTTCACCCGCAATCCTTGGCCGAAGACTCTCGTCTGGCGCCAGGACGACGTGATCCATCGCCGCTTCTACTGGCTGAGCATCCCCGACGGGATTGAGCCGAAGGCCGGCTCGGTCGTCCGCGCTCGGGTCACTGGCCAGGTTATTGAAATCGAGACCGCCGATATCCGCGGGATCAATCTCCGGTTGTCGGATCGCCTGCTCGACCTGGACCAACCCGTTGTGATCAAGGTCAACGGCAAGGTCGTCAGCGAAAGCCGCGTCGACCGCCGTCCCGAGGCCACTCAGCGCTCGCTGGACGACCGCCTTGACCCCGAGCTCGCCGCTGCCGCCGAAATCAGCCTCGGCTGGTGAGTTCCCATTAGGCTTCCCCGGGGCTGGGCGACGCTTAAGATAGACCCATGCGCTTTCTCGCCCTTCTCGGTGCCCTCCTCGCTGGGTCCCTGCCTGCCCAGGACACACCCCTAGCTGTGCGCACGAAGGTCGAACTCGTCGCCCTCGCCAGCCACGCTGTCCCAGGCCAATCCCTGCCTCTCGCCTTCCGCTTTAGCTGCGAGCCCCACTTTCACATCTACTGGATCAATCCCGGCGACGCTGGTGAGGCACCCACGTGGACCTGGATGCAGGATGCCGGACTTCGCTTTGGCGAGACCCGCTGGCCGGCTCCCATCCGCATCGACCTCTCGGGCGTCCTCAACTTTTGTTACGAGGGCGATACCTACCTCTTCTTTGACGCGCAGGTGCCAGCCGACGCCAAGGGCACGCTCAAGCTGAAGGCCAAGGTCGAGTGGCTAGAGTGTGACGACAAAGGCTGCTACCCTCAGGAGAAGGTGGTCGAGCTCGAGATTCCCGTCGGCCCCGCCTCGGAAGCCCGCCTCACCCCTTCAATCCAAGCTTCACTGGACCGTGTGCCTAGCGAGACATTCAATGTACAGGGCAAGCCCTTCGCCGACGGCACCTCACTGCGCCTCACCGAGACCCTCACCGGCCGGTCACTAGGCACCGTGCTTCGCCCTGAGGAGTTCTTCCCCCTCCGCAACTTCATCGCCCCCTCCACCAAGTTCGGGCCCCTCGCAATGAGCGCTGCGCCCGCCGCAGGAGGTAAGTCGACCGCCCTGGCGATTTCCAGTCTCAGCCTCAAGGACGCCACCGAAGGCCTTACCGACGGCCCCCTCGGCTACATCGCGCTGGTCAAGGACAACAAGACGGGGAAGTCCCGCTGGGTCACCGTGGAGATCCGGCTGGAGGACAAAGCTGGCGTGCCAGCCACGGCACCTGCTTCCCCCAGCACGCCCGCCAAGGTGGACCCGGCCGGAGTTTCCTCGGAATGGAAACCTTGGTCTCCCGAAGCCCAGGCCAAAGCTTTGGCCGAGGGCAAAGTGGTCTACATCGACTTCACCGCGCGCTGGTGCGCGACCTGCCAAGTCAATAAGCGCGTCTATTCCGACGAGACACTGCGCACCAATTTCGCCAAGGCAGGCGTGGTCCTCCTCAAGGCCGACTGGGATAAGCGCGATGAGGTCATCCGCACCGAGCTCGCCAAGTACGCGCGGCAAGGCATCCCGCTCAACGTCTTCCTCCGCCAAGGGTCCGAGCCCGTCGTCCTCCCGGAAATCCTCACCGCTGGCATCGTTCGCGATGGACTCACCGCCTCGCTTTCCGGAAAGCAGCTCGAAGTCGTCGAATCGTCGGTGGCATGGCTACTCCTCCTCGCCCTGCTCGGCGGCGCCGTGCTCAACCTGATGCCCTGCGTCTTCCCCGTCATCGGGCTCAAGGTACTCTCCTTCGCTGGGCAGGCTGGTGGTGACCGACCAGCAGCCGTGCGGCAGTCGCTTGTCTATGCGGCCGGCGTGCTCGCGAGCTTCCTCGCTCTGGGTGTGCTTATCATTGCCCTGAAGTCGGGCGGCACTGCGGTCGGCTGGGGCTTCCAGATGCAGTCTCCAGGCTTCGTGCTAGCGACCGCTGTCCTCATGGTCGTGCTAGGGATGTCCCTCGCCGGTGCCTACGAGATCGGCATGGGCCTCGCCAGTAGCGCCGCTTCCAAGGGCGACGGCAGCGCCTTCCTCTCTGGGGTACTCGCCACCGTCGTCGCCACGCCCTGCACCGCGCCCGGGCTTGGAGCCGCCCTCGGCTACGCTCTCGATGCTCGGCGTGGTAGCGCCGAGACTATCCTCTTTTTCGCAGTGGTCGGCCTCGGGATGGCCCTGCCCTACGTGCTACTGGTTGCCTTCCCCTCTCTTGGCCGCCGCCTCCCCCGCCCTGGCGAGTGGATGGAGACGCTCAAGCAGGCGATGGCCTTCCCGCTGTTCGCCTATGCCGTCTACCTGCTCTGGGTTCTCAGCGCACAGGTTGAGGATGCGAGCTGGGTGCGTGACGCGGGCATTGGCATGGTCGTCATCGCTTTGGCCTGCTGGGCCTGGGGACGTTGGGGTGCGCCCCACCGGACCGACAGTGAACGCCTCTGGGGTCGGTTGATTGCCGCTACCTTGCTGGCTGCGACTCTCGCCCACCTCTACTGGTACCTCCCGGCCTAGCCCCTGGACGAGGGCACCCGCCCTAGGTCATAGGCGGGAGGAATCGGTGCACCTTCGAGAAGCGCGGCCGAGAGCCAGTCGACAGCGCTGGGGGCCCAGACTGTACCGCGCGGCCCCAGCCCATTGAGGAGCCAATGGCGATGTCGCAGGGGATGACGTCCAAGGAAGGGACGGTTATCGCGGGTGCAGGGACGGGTTCCCGCTAGGTGGCGGGTAACCTCGGCGGTGACTGGCCGACGGAAGAATCCGCGGAAGCGGCCAACCAACTTCTCCACGTGAGCGGGAGTCGGTGTCTCGCCAAGGTCTTCCCATGCCCAGTTGGTCCCGGTACGCCAGCGACCTTCGCCGAGGTCAAGCGCCCAACCTTCGCGATTGAGGATGCGATCCTGGTGAGGGGCGTCCGAAATTAAGTCCAGGGCTTCGCCCTTGGCTGGCTGCCAGCCGAGATCGGCGAAGAGACCTCCCGGGA
>JBFZFD010000182.1:0-9710 GCA_041306485.1 Opitutia bacterium
CGCTGGCAAAGGCCCTCGGCCAGCACCCGGCCGGCGGCGATCTTAGCAGGGTCCTGGGGGCCGGAAAGGACCACGGAGATAGCCTCGGCAATGACATCCATATCGGCCTCGAGCATCCCACGGGAGGTAACAGCAGCGGTGCCAACGCGTATCCCACTGGCCTGGAATGGGCTACGCGTCTCGTCAGGGACCGTGTTCTTGTTGGTGGTGATGTGGGCGGCGTCGAGGGCGTTCTGGGCCTCCTTGCCGGTGACCTCGGGGTGGCTGGGGCGGAGGTCAATGAGGGCGAGATGGTTGTCGGTCCCCCCACTAATGAGGCGGAAGCCACGCTTGACCAAGCCTTGGGCGAGGGCCTGGGAATTGGCCACGACCTGGCGGGCGTAGTCCTTGAACTCCGGCTTCATGCACTCGCCGAAGCAGACGGCCTTGGCGGCGATGACGTGCTCGAGGGGGCCGCCCTGAGTGCCGGGGAAGACGCTGGAATCGATGGCCTTGGCATGCTCGGCCTTGCAAAGGATGAGGCCGCCGCGGGGACCACGCAGGGTCTTGTGAGTGGTGGTGGTGACGAAGTCGGCGTGGGGCACGGGCGAGGGATGGACCCCGCCGGCGACGAGCCCGGCGATGTGGGCGATGTCTGCGAGCAAGAGGGCGCCATTGTCGCGGGCAATCTGACCGAAGCGCGCGAAGTCGATCGTGCGAGCGTAGGCGGAGGCGCCGACGGTGATCATGCGGGGCTTCTCGCGGCGGGCCATCTCGGCGACCTCCTCATAGTTGATGCGACCGTCGGCCCCGACGCCGTAATGCGTGACCGCGTAGAGCTTGCCGGAGAAGTTGGCGCTGTTGCCATGGGTCAGGTGGCCACCGTGCGACAGGTTCATGGTGAGGATTTTATCACCTGGCTTAAGGAAGGCGAAGTAGACGGCGGCATTGGCCTGGCTGCCGGAGTGGGGCTGGACATTGGCGTGGTCGGCGCCGAAGAGGGCCTTGGCGCGGTCGATGGCGAGCTGCTCGACGACATCGACATGCTCGCAGCCGCCGTACCAGCGCTTCCCTGGGTACCCCTCAGCGTACTTATTGGTAAGGACGCTGCCTTGGGCCTCCATCACTGCGGGGAGGGTGAAGTTCTCGGAGGCGATGAGCTCGATGTGCGACTGCTGACGGCCGAGCTCGGCGGCGATAGCGGAGGCGATCTCGGGATCGAGCTGGGCGAGGGGGATGCGGCGAATGGCGGTCATGAGAAATTTCAGCGGGGCTCGATCAACCCGAGGCGGCGGGCGTGGCGGCCGCCCTCGAAAGAGGCGGCGAGGAAGGCCTCGAGGCAGGCGATGGCGAGGGCGGGCGGGGTGTGGCGCGCGCCGAAGCAGAGGATGTTAGCGTCGTTGTGACGACGGGCCAAAGCGGCCATCTCCGGCTCGTGGACGAGCGCGGCGCGGATACCGGGGACCTTGTTGGCGGCGATGGAGATGCCAACGCCCGTCGAGCAGATGAGGACGCCCAGTGCGGCGCGGCCGGAGGTAATGTCGGCGGCAACGGCCTGAGCATGGACGGGATAGTCGCAGGATTCCTCGCCGTGCGCGCCGCGGTCAAGCGTGACGATGCCCTGGGAGCCGAGGTAGGCGAGGAGGTCGCGCTTGAGCGCGAAGCCGGCGTGGTCGGAGCCGAGGCTGAGGACGAGGGGAGCGCTCATGCGAGACGTTCCCGGAGCATTGCGAGGACGGAGGGCATGGCTTCAACCATGGAATCACGGCAGGCCTCGTATTCCGCGAGGTCACCCCCGAAGGGATCCGGGATATCCCTCCCGGAGGCCTCGGGCAGGCCATCGCGGAAACGGTGGAGGGGGGCGGGGAGGTCGGGATAGCGCTCTTGCAGGGCGCGGAGGTGCCCGGACCCCATCACGAGGACGACGGCGGCGCGCTGCAGATCCGCTGGGGAGAAGGGGCGGCTGACATGACCCTCGAGCGAGAGGCCGATGGGGCGGAGGGCGCGGACGGCGTTGGGCGAGGGAGGGCTACCGGGTTCGGCGCCCAAGCCCCGAGAGATCACGCGAAGGCTGGCGAGGGGGCCACCTTCCGCGGCGAGGGCGGCTCGAAGCATAGCCTCGGCCATCGGGCTACGGCAGGTATTGCCCGAGCAGACGAGGAGGACGGTATCGCGCTCGTTCGGCATCAGGTTTGAGGATGGTCGAAAGGGTGCCGGGGACAAGCGTTCAGGCGGATCGGTCGCGGCGAAGTTGGCGAGCCCCGATGTCGGTGCGGTAATGCGAGCCAGCGATGCCAATCAGGGGCACGACGGCGTAGGCAAGGCGGGCGGCCTCGGCGAGGTCGGCGCCATGGGCCACGACCCCGAGGATGCGCCCCCCGGATGTCACCAGGGAGCCATCGGGCAGTCGGCGGGTGCCGCCATGGAGAATCTCGACGCCCTCGGGGAGGCTGACGGGGAGTTGAACGGCGTCGCCGACGCGGGGCGAGGCGGGGTAACCATGGGCGGCGAGAACGACGACGAGGGCCGCGCCGGGGCGTACCCCGACCTCGGCTGAGCGAAAAGTACCGCGCGCCACCGACTCGAAAATCGCCACCGGATCGCCGTCGAGGAGGGGGAGGAGCACTTGGCACTCGGGATCACCGAAACGGACATTGAACTCGACCACCTTGGGTCCCTCCGCCGTGACCATGATGCCGATGTAGAGGGTACCACGGTAGTCGATGCCATCAGCGAGGAGCCCGCGGAGGGTGGGGCCGATGATTTCGGCGCGAACACGAGCCTCAATGGCGGGAGTGACCACGCCGGCGGGAGCGTAGGCTCCCATGCCCCCCGTATTGGGCCCCGTGTCGCCGTCACCCACGCGCTTGTGATCCTGGCTGGCAGGGAGCATGAGGTATTGGTCGCGGCAGACCACGAGCATGAGAGAGGCCTCTTCGCCCTCCATGAATTCCTCGACGAGGACCTCGTCGCCGCTCGCACCGAAAATCCGTGCCTCGAGCATCTCGCGGAGGGCGACCTCGGCCTCGGTGGCATCGCGCGCAATGACGACGCCCTTGCCGGCGGCGAGGCCAGAGGCTTTGAGCACGACGGGGAATCGGCCGGCACGGACATGGGCGAGGGCGGGCGCGACCGCGGTGAAGGTGGCAGCGGCGGCGGTCGGGATGCCGTGCCGGACGAGGAAGTCCTTAGTGAAGGTCTTGCTGGCCTCGAGACGGGCGCCAGCGAAGCGGGGGCCGTAGGCGAGGATGCCGGCATCCTCAAGGACATCAACCACGCCGGCGGCGAGAGGCACCTCGGGGCCGACGAGAAC
Organism: Opitutia bacterium; assembly: GCA_041306485.1. Taxonomy (GTDB): domain Bacteria; phylum Verrucomicrobiota; class Verrucomicrobiia; order Opitutales; family UBA953; genus UBA8828. The sequence continues at coordinate 3,293 of JBFZFD010000182.1, forward strand.
GAGGTCGGCGGAGATCTTCCGGGCCAAGGAGAGCACCTCGGAGGGTTTCGAAATGTCACAAGCTAAGCACTCAGCTTCGAGACCCATACCGCCGTTGCCGGGCGCGACCTGGACCCGGGCAACTCGCGGGGAGCGGAGGCAGGCCTTCAGCAGCGCGTGCTCGCGACCGCCAGAGCCGAGGATGAGGACGTTGATCCGGCCGTTGGGCATGAAGCGAGGGATGCACCAGCCGGGGCAAAAGGAAAGCGCCGATGCTCGACACGCCCTTGGGCCGACCCGGCTTAAAGCCGGGTCGGTTGAAGGGGTGCTCAGGCAGGGACTTGAACCCTGACGCCTTGCGGCACATGCACCTCAAGCATGCGTGTCTGCCATTCCACCACCTGAGCGTGGGAAGAGGCGAAAAGAGGGGAAGGAAGGGTGGTGCGCAAGAAAAAAAGGGCTTTCACCACGCTTGCCAAAGCGGCAATGGGGATAAGAGAGTGGCAGCGATGTCGCCCGACCCGGAACCCGAGAACTCGCCACTGGACCTATCGTCCCTTGGATTCGGGCCAGCCTGGGCGACCGGACCCGCCGAGACGGTGCGCGCCGGCGGCGGTGGCGGCGGCGGCGGACGTGGCGCACGCGATGACCGTGATCGCGGCCCGCGTCGCGACGGCCCAAGTGGCCCACGTCGCGATGGACCTGGTGGACCGCGTCGCGACGGCCCGGGTGGACCACGGCGCGATGCTCGATACGAGGAACGCGGTCGCGGCCAAGAGCGACCTGAACCTCCCCGCCTCGCCGTTGCCTGCGAGTTCTATCCTGACGACGCCAAGTTCGAGGTGCTGGGCAAGGCGATGCGCGAGAGCCAAGTGACTTACGAGCTCTTCGACGTCGCCAAGCTCATCCTCGACAAGGAAGACCGCCTCTCGGTCGTGGCGAAGCACCTCGATCCCAAGGCACACCTCTGGCTATCCATCCCCGACGGCATTCCCTTCCTCTCCGAAGCGGAGGCGGTCTCTCACGTCGCCTCGCGACACCTCGCCAGCTTCTTTGATACGGTCGAGGTGGAGGTCGAACCACCCAAGGGCATCTTCCAGATGGTTGGCCGCTGCCCACGCACTGGCGAGGTGCTTGGCGCGCCCAACCACCACGACTGGACCCGCCGCCTGCGCGAGCACCACGCGCGCCATTTTGCGGGCATGCCCTTCGATCGCTTTAAGTCCTCTGTCGAAATGGTACGCGAGCCCGAGGCGGTCGCCGCCTGGGTCGCCTCGCTCTCGAAGGAACTCCGCTACGCCCCCAAGGACCGCAAAGAGGGTGAGCCCGAGCAGCTCGACTCGCTTGATACCGCTAAGGCCTTCCTGCTCGCCCATCGACGCGAAGCGGCGGTGCGTGAGCTACCCTGGGTGAGATTCCCCGGTCGCCTCCTGCCCGAGCTACCCGCCGGTGCCCTACGCGATTCCGCGCTCTGGATCCTCGAAGAGCAGCGCCACTTCCCCCTCTCCACCGCTAATGGCATCCGCGGCCGCCTGCGCAAGGAGGGCTTCCACCTCTACCGCCGTGGCTCGAAGGGCATCACCTACGTCTGCGGAGTGCGCCGTCGCTGCCGCGACGAGCGGACAACCTTCTCCGAGGGCATGGCTCGCATCCTCGCAGAACTTGATGCACGTCCCGGCATGAACGCCGGCCAGCTGGCGGCCAAGGTGCTTCCCGAGGGCGCAGACGACGCGGCCCGCAAGACCTTCGCCGAGGGCATCATCTTCCTCGTCGGACAAGGCTACGTGGCCAAGCTCGCCAATGGCACGCTCCACGCCCAGCCAGTCATCCGTAACGCGGCCGAGGCCAAAGCGGCCGAGGCGGAGGAGAGCACGGCCGAGCAGGCGGGCCCCGAGGGCGGCGAGGCGGCGGGTGGCGGCGAGGCCTCGGCCTGATTCAGCACCAGTGCTGAGAGATCCAGGGCGTGGGTAGCACGCGCCGGTACCACTTACCACTGCGCCCGACGAGGGCGTCGGGCGGGTTCGGCAGGCCGTGGAAGACGATGACGCGCGCGTCGGCGGGGATGGAGGGTACGCGGAAGAGGGAGAAGGGGAAGGGATGGACGCAGTGCCGCTTGAAGCTGCGGCACCAGGTCTCGGGCCAGTAGCGGACCTTGCCTTGGCGGGTGAGGTGGTCGACGAGGAACTCCTGCTCGTTGCGATGCTGGGTGCGGACGGCGTCGAGGTTGGCGCGGAAGTGCTCGAGGACATCGGCATGGGCACCGGCGGTCCAACGATAGACGGAGGAATTACCTTGGGTGCGGAGGCGCTTGCGCTCGCGCATGATGAGGAACTCGCCTGGCTCGCGGAAGAAGTCGTCGAGCGGCCCAACGATAACGATGTCGATATCCAAGAAGATCACCGGCCCGCTGAGTTGAGGCCCACCGGGCGCGGTCAGCTCGGGAGAGAAGGAGACGAGCTTGGTCCAGCCGCGCTCGGGGCTACCCGGCGGGAGCCGAAGGCTGGGGATGGGGAAGGTCTCGATGGCGGGGTCGAGCCCGGTGCGATCGTCAGTCAGGCAGACGAAGCGGAAGGGTCCTGACATCTGGCGCCGCACCATGGAATGGAGCCGGTTGACGTACTCGGGGCCGTACTTGGTGCCCCATTTCATGCACAGGAAGGTCGCCATCTCGCTGCGAAGGCAATCGGCGCCGATGGCAGGAGGCAACCGCGAACGGGTTAGTCGGTACCGAAGAAGCCCGGAGTCCAGCTCCAGCGAGGGTCATGGAGGATGTCGAGAGTCTCGCGCATTCCCATGCCGCGTTCGGCAGCGTCTCGGCGATTGGCGGCGACATACTCGCGCCAGGCGGCGAGCTCCTCGGGCGAGGCTCGTCCCATCCGCGCATGGGGCAGGCCCATGGCAAGGAAGTGGGTCCAGTAACCCTCCAACAGGTTAAAGGCCTTGGCCGGAGGGATAAGGTCGATTTCGGCGAGGAAGGTCGGCCCGTTCTCTTGGTAGTAGCGTGCGATGGGCTCCGCGCCGTGGAGGGCAACGTGCTCGCGGCAATGTCGCCAGAAAGGAGTGTCGAGGCGCGATTGGAAACGGTAGTGAGCGGCGAGGAAGTCGCGGATCTCATCCCACTGTCGGGCGAGCAGGCGGTTGGTGGCGCCGACCAGGCTGGGCGGGGGCGCCCCTCCACTGTCTTGTAAGGCGAGGGCAAGGAAGCGGGCGGCGTGACTGATGCACATCAGCGCGGTGGCCTCAAGGGGCTCGACGAAGCCAGCGGAGTTGCCGACAGCGAAGACGTTGCCCACCCACTGGCGAGCGCGACGGCCAGTGCGGAAGGGGACGATCCGAGTCGGGCCGACCTTAGGGTTGGCGGCGCGAAACTCCGCCTCGGCCTCGGCATCGGAGATGAAGCGCGAGGAGTAGACGTAGCCGCGGTTGATGCGACCCGGGTGCTCGATTTGCCAGCACCAGCCAGCGGACATAACGTCGGAGGTGGTATAGGCCTGGAGAACTTCGTCGGTCCGGTCCCATCCACCGACCACGGCTCGGTCGCAGATGAGGGAGTCTGAGAAGTCGATGAAAGGTTCACCGAGGGCCCGCCCGAGAAGCTCGGAGGCGAAGCCGGAGGCGTCGACATAGAGGTCGGCCTGCAGCTCGCTCCCGTCGGCCAGACGAAGCCGATCGACCTTACCATCCGCAATCACCGCCTCCGAGACGTCGCCATCGAGGATCTCCGCACCCCAGCGCACCGCCGTCTCCTCGAGCCAGGCGACCAGCTCGCGGTTCTCCACGTGATAACCGAAATACGAGCGCACATCCGGCCAAGGGCCATCGGGATGGCGCAGGAATACCTTGCCCTGCCCCATCAGCGCTACGGCGGGATGGACATCGGCTACGGATTCCCAGCAGGCGAAGCCACAGGGTACTTGGCGCGGACCGATGCTCTGGCGAAGTCCCTCGGCGAAGGAGTAGAAGTAGGGCTCGCCCTTGCCCCAATCAAAGCGAATACCGAGCTTGAGGCTGGGATTAACCGCGCGGAAAAATTCCCCGGGCGGAATACCGAGGAATCCGTGAAAGAAGGAAGGGAGGTCCGCGGTACTGCCCTCGCCGACCCCGATGATGCCCAGGGACGGGCTGCGCAAAAGGCGGACGTGGATGTCGGGTACACGGCGACGGAGCGCGAGCGCGGTCATGAGGCCGGCGGAGCCGCCGCCGAGGATGAGAATCTCGCGGACCATGGATGACTGCGCGGGGTGGCGCAGTTGAAGATTAAAGAGAGAAGCCTGGCGGGTCAACCCGCCAGGCCGAGTCTCAGGCTGCGGTCACTTTTTCTGTAGAGGATGCTGGCGGAGGAGCTCGGCAGAATCCCAGAAGCCGTTGCGACTTTTCTCAGCCGCGCGGACCTTGGCGACCTGCTCCGGCTTGATAGGAGAGAGATTGTTGCCGAAGGACTGCCGGATGTAGGTGAGGACCGCGGCAATCTCGCGGTCGTTAAGGAGGCTCTCAAAGCCGGTCATGGGCGGGGTGCCGCGGGCCGGGCCGTAGCCCTTGCCATGGACCTCGATGGGGCCGTAGAGCCCCTTAAGAGTGAGCTTGATGAGGCGTTCGTCGCTGCCGCCGACCCAACGGATATCGGTAAGCGGAGGGAAGGCGGGGTCGAGGCCTTTGCCGTCGGCCTGGTGGCAGGTACCGCAGTGAGCCTCGCGGTTGTAGACCTCGCGACCGAGGGTGAAAAGATCCAGCTCAGCCTGGGAGAGGCCCGGGTTGGCGGGCTTGGGCGGAGGCGGCTCGGCCGGCTTGGGTGCTAGCTCGGAGCCCTTAAGAACCTCGGCGGCGGCAGGGAAGCGCTTCAGCTGGCCGACGGTCTGGGCCAAGACATAGGCAATGTGACGCTCCTTCTCACCCGCAAGGGTGCGCACGATGGCGGCGGCCTTGGCTGCGGCCTCGTCGCGGAAGAAGCTGCAGACGCGGGCGACCTCAAGCTTTACCCGAGGATGGGGATCGCTGGCGGCAACCTCCAAGAGGGCGAGGGCGGAGGGCACCTGATCGCGCCAGTAGCCAAGGACGCGGACCGCTTGAGCGCGGGCGCGGGGCTCGGGCGAGGCTAGGACAGCCTTGAGCAGGTCGAGGTTGACGGAATTGAAGGTCTGGTGGACCCAGAGGGCCTCGAGGCGGTGGTGCTCGAAGTCGGGGTGCTTGCGATCCAGGGCGGAGAGCCAGCGGCCGAGCGCAGCGAGGACCTGCTGGCTGGGACGACCCTCAAGCTCGATCCGGGTTCGCTCGCGAACATTGTCCTCTGGCTCCTTGAGCAGATCGAGAAGGACGGGGATGGGCTGCCCGGCGATGGCCTTGGGCTTGAGCAAGGGGCGTGAGGGGTAGGTTACGCGGTAGATGCGGCCGTGGGTTTTATCGCGGTTGGGGTCGCGGATGTGATGCTGCAGGTGGCCAATGAGTTGTTGGGCCCAGTCAATGACGTAGACGGAGCCGTCGGGGGCGACGGCGGCGGAGACGGGACGGAAGTTGGGCGCTTTGGCAACGTCGGCCCAGAGCAGCCCCTGGGGCAGAGTCTCACCCTTGAGGCCAGCGCCGTCTTCACTGATACGGGCCCGGAAGATACCCTGATAGCCGATGACGTTCAGGTTAAGGAAGATGTTCTGCCAGTCATCCGGGAAATGGCGACTGCTGAGGATGGTGGTGCCGGCGCAGGGACGTGCGGGACGCTTCCAGAACTCGGGGAAGCCAGGGTGCTTGCCCTCCTCGCGGAAGCCGGAGACGGCAGGCGCAAAGTAGGTGTGGTTGCCGGTGCCGTCGGTGACGAGGTCATTACCCCATCGGTCGAAGACCTTGCCGTGCGGGTTGGCAAAGCCGAGGGGGACGTGGCGGTAGAAGCGGCCAGTCATCGGCTCGAAGCGGTAGATGGCGCCGTCGACGTTGCTCACGGGCCCCCAAGGAGTCTCGACGTTGGTGCGATGGAACACGCCATCGGAAAGGTAGATTGCGCCACCAGGCTCGCGGGAGATAGAGTTGGTCTGGTGATGGGAGTCGGCCGCGTCGAGGTTGTGCAGGATGCGCTCGAAGGTGTCGGCCTTGCCGTCGCCATCGGTGTCGCGGGCGAAGATGAGGTCGGGCGCCTGGACGACGAGTACCCCATCCTTGTGGAACTGGAAGCCGGTCGGGCAGTTGAGGCCGTCGAGGAAGACGGTGGACTTGGCGACCTTGCCGGTGACGGGATCCAGATCAAGGACGAGCAACTTGTCGGCGAAGGTGTCGGTCGGACGGCGGCTCGGGTAAGTCGGCCAGACCGCGACCCAGAGGCGACCCTTGGCGTCGAAGGCCATCTGCACGGGGTTGGCGAGGTCGGGGAGCGAGACTTCGTCGGCGACCAGCTCGACCTTGCAGCCATCGGCAAGGCGGAGGTGCTTGATGGTCTCCTCGCCGGAGATGTAAGGGC
>JBFZFD010000183.1:0-3205 GCA_041306485.1 Opitutia bacterium
CAATTGACACTGGAGAGTGTCAATTGACGGCCTGACCCCTTCAGAGGCGGCGGAGGAGGTCGATGGCGGAGTCGGCCTTGTTGACGATGTAAAGATGGACGCCAGGGGCGCCAAGGGAGAGAAGGCCCTTGATCTGGGCGTGGGCCCAGTCGAGGCCGACGCGGAACTGGGCGGACTCGTCGTCGCCGCAGGCCTCGAGGCGGGCCTCTAGCTCGCGTGGTAGGCGGGCCTTGCTCAGGGCACAGAAGTTGCGGACCTGCTTGAGCGAGCGGACGGGGAGGATGCCAGGCAGGATGGGCGCCTCGACGCCAGCGGCGCGGGCGCGGGCGACATACGACAGGTAGTCGGCGTTGTCGAAGAAGAGCTGGGTGGTGACGAAGTCAGCCCCGGCACGCACCTTCTGGGCGAAGAAACGCAGGTCAGCCGTCGCATCAGACGAATCGGGGTGCCCTTCCGGAAAACCCGCCACGCCGATGGCTAAGCGGCCACCTGCCCTAGCGCGGGCGAGCCGGACCAAGTCCTCGGCGTGAAGCAAGCCGTCGGGGTGAGGCTTGAATCCCGTCTCACCCTTGGGAGGGTCGCCACGAAGAGCGAGCAAGCCGGCGAAGCCCGCGTCGACATAAGAGTCAACCAACTCATCCAACTCCCCCTTGGAATGTCCCACGCAGGTGAGGTGTCCAATCACCCCATACCCCAAGGCGACCAACTCCTTACCGGCGGCAAGCGTGGTGCCACGAGTAGCGCCGCCCGCGCCGTAGGTAATGGAAGCATAGTCGATGCCGAGGGGGCGCAGCTTGGCGGCCTCGCTGAGCATGGCGGTGACCGCTTCGGCGGTCTTGGGCGGGAAGAACTCGACCGAGACGACCGGGGCGGGCGCAGCGAGGCGGGCGAGAAAGCCGGCTGAGGTCATTTTTCAAATCAATACATCTTGATACGTTGATGCAAGTTTATTTTAAGCAAGGGCACAGGGGCGAGGGACGCGAAGCCGGCGCACAGCGGCACGGAGAGAGGGCAAAAGGGATTCGTAGGATGCGAAGGAAGAGACAAGGTGGCGGAGGAAGATACTGGATGGGAAGGATAGGAGGCAGGCATGGACAAGCGCTCGCCGAACCGAGTCAGCATGGAGCGAATCGTCCGGCTGGTGCGTCGGTTGTCGCAGCGCCATCGGTTGGGTTCGTGTCGGCTAAAACTGGCTCCGTCAGCTCCCGTGCCCCTGCTACCTCCCGTGCCCCTGAGCCTCAGTGCAACTGTTTCGTCCGTGCCCCTGTGCCCCTGTGCATTACCCTCCCGGGCCTGCGCAGCGGGCCCGGCTCACATCCTTTCCAGTGGCTCGATGCCCAGTAGTCGGAGCCCAGACTCGAGGAGGGCGGAGGTGCGGGCGCAGAGGGCGAGTCGACGGGCCTTCACGGCGGGCTCGTCGACCAGCACCTTATTGTCGGCGTAGAAGGAGCTGTAGGTACCGGCGAGCTCATGCAGGTAGGTGCAGAGGATGTGCGGGTGTAGGCCGGAGCAGGCCTCGTCGAGCGCGGCGGAGAAGCCAAGGAGCTTACGGGCAAGGGCGATCTCGCCCGGGGTCTCGGGGGGCGTGGCGCCGTCCTCACCCTGCCCTGGCTGGAGTCCAGCGTTGCGGAAGACGGAGCGAACGCGGACAGCTTGGTAGAGAAGGTAGGGGGCGGTGTTGCCTTCGAAGGCCAGCATTTTGTCCCACGAGAACCGATAGTCCATCGTCCGGCTAGGCACGAGGTCGGCGTAGCGTAGAGCAGCGACGCCGATACGGGGCGCGATGACGTCGCGGCGTTCGGCCTCGGGCAGGTCACCCGATTTCTCGGTCACCTTATCGAAAGCCTTGGCGGTGGCCTCGTCGATGAGGGCTTGTAGCCTGACGGGGTCGCCGGACTTCGTCTTAATGGCTTTGCCGTCCTCACCGAGGATGGTGCCGAACCAGACGTGGCGCAGGCGCGGGAGTTTCCGTCCAGTGACCTTAAACCACTTGGTCGCGGTGAGGAAGAGCTGCTGGAAGTGATCCTGTTGACGTCCATCGGTCACATAGACGATCTCCTCGGCACCGAGTTGTTCGACGCGATAAAGCAGGGTAGCAAGGTCGGTGGAGGCGTAGTTGGAAGAGCCGTCCTTCTTGCGCACGATAAAGGGAAGCTTGGTCTCGGCGTGGCGCGAGTAGCGGGGCACGTCGTCGTGCCACACCACCAGGGCGCCCTCACTCTCCTCGGCCAGCCCATGCTCGGCCAGCTCGCGGTAGACGCGGTCGACCTTGTCGCGGTAGAAGGACTCGCCGAGCACGAGGTCGGTGCGAAGCCCGAACTGGTCGTAGATGCGCTGGCAGGCGGCATTAGACACAGCGACGATACGCTCCCAGAGGGCGGTGTTGGCTGGCTCACCAGTCTGGAGCTGGGCGAGCTCGGCGCGGGCAGCGTCGAGCGCAGCGGGGTCGGCCTTGGTCAGGGCGCTTCCCTCTTTATAGAGGGCCTCGAGGTCCTCGAGGGCGGTCGGGCTGGCGGCGTCGAGTTGGAAGCCCTTACGCTTGATGGCGAGGATGAGGATACCGAAGTTGGTGCCCCAGTCGCCAATATGGTTATCGCGCGTGAGCCGCGCGCCGCAGAACTCGATGAGGCGGGCGACGGCCTCACCGATGACGATGGGCCGGAGGTGGCCGACGTGCATCTGCTTGGCGGTGTTGGGCGAGGGGTAGTCGATCACCACCTTGCGTCCGCCAAAGAGAGCGGAGGCGCCCTTGCGCCAAGCTTCGGCATCGGGATAGGCAGCGATCCAGGCGGCGAGAGCGGCGGGGGTGAGGCGGAAGTTAAGGAAGCCGGGGCCGGCGATCTCGACCTCGAGGCCGGCTTGGGAGAGAGTGCCCTCAGCCTTGAGGGCGGCGAGCAGCTGGCCGGCGAGTTCGCGAGGGTTGGCCTTGGTGGCCTTGGCGGCGGCGAGGATGCCGTTGGCCTGGAAATCGCCGTGCCGCGTGTCGGTGGCCGGACGGACTTGGGGGTCGAAGGCGGGACCTAGGGCGGGGAGAGAGGAGGCGACCGACCTAATGAGGGCATCGAGTTCGCGAGCGGGGTTGAACCAAGGGGAGGGCATTGGAGGGAATGGCTTAATGGCTTACTCGCTTAATGGAGGGGGGAGAAGGGAGGCTAAGTTTCTAAGTGGGTAGGTTGCTAGGAGGGGGAAGGAAGAGGAAAAGGGG
>JBFZFD010000184.1:0-4406 GCA_041306485.1 Opitutia bacterium
TGCCTGCCGTCTTGAGTAGGGAGGTGCTAGCGGGGTTAGCGGGAGAGAACTCGCTGGCGCTCATTTGCCCAAGGTTGGGCGGTTGGTATGTCCTTTGGGTTTTCGTTAGTCACCTTAGGACGCGCGCCCGGAGGTTCCGTAGGAACCTCCCTACCCAGTGCGGACGCCTAGGGGCAGGCGTCCCTACCCGATGCCTTTTCCGAGCCACCGTGCCGCTGTGCCCCTCGGCCTCCGGCCTCAGTGCGCTTCGTCGTGGGCGTGGCCGGAGCCGCCGAAGAAGGCGGGCAGGACGAGCACGGCTCCGACGAGGGGGACCAACATCCAGGGTGAGTTGAAGGTGAGCCGGCCGGCATCGGCGAGCACGGCGTGGAAAGCGACGGTGGTGGCGAGGGCCCAGATGCCGAGGTGACCGGCGACGAGAAGCCAGAGGCCGTGCTGACCGGCGTCATTCATGCGGCGCTGGACGGCCACGGAGAGGTAGCCCGCTCCCATGAGAGCCCAGGTGATGGCGAGGAAGATTTCGAAAGGGAACCAGGTCTGACGACCATAGGCGAGGCCCTCGTCGTAGGCCTTCTTACCGGCGGCCTCAGCCTTGGTCTTGAGCTCGGACTTAGCCGCGTCGGTCGTGGCCTTGGAAGCCTCGGCGGCGACGAGTGCGGCGACGGCTTTGTCACCTTCCTTCTGGGCGTGACCGCCCGGCAGCTTAACGGCCATCGCCCAGTGGCTGAGAGAGGCGGCGGCGGCGAGGACGACCGCGAAGAAGACGAGGTTGAGGAGCAGCCCGAGGCGTCCGAGGGGCTGCTGGGTATCGAGCGCGAAGGTCATGGCGGTGACGGCAACCTAGGTTCACCACCCTACCCTGCAAATCCAAACTTGGAAACCTCCCCCTTTCCCCCGTGATGGTCGAATGCCCGCCCGCGACCTCCCCAAAACGGTCCTGTTCGACCTCGACGGCACGCTGGTGGACAACTTCAAGGCCATCCACCTGTGCACCAACCAGGTCCTGCAGGTCATGGGCTTCGCCCCCGTCTCCTACGATACCGTCTGCGGGTCGGTCGGTGGCGGGGCTCTGCGTACAATGTCCAAGCTGGTCGGCGAAGGCAACGCCTCGACCGCAGCCCGGCTGTACCTCGAACACTTCCCCTCCGTTATGTTCGAGGGTGTTGAGGTCTACGCCGGAGCCCGCGAGATCCTTGCGGCACTGCGCATGCGTGGAGTGACGGTCGCGGTCCTGACCAACAAAGACCACGGCAACGCGCTCAAGCTGCTAGCGCACCTCGGGATGGACAAGAATCTGGACGGTATTTTCGGCACCAACGCGGTGCCGTGGCGCAAACCCCACCCGAGCTTCACCCATTACGCCCTCTCACAACTAGGGAACCGCCCAGCGGCCACCGCCTGCATGGTAGGGGATTCGCCGTTCGACATCGATACGGCGCGCCAAGGCGGGCTAGCCGCGGCCCATGCCGTGACTACCGGCACACACAAAGCCGAGGAGCTCGCGCCCCACGGGCCGGACACCTTGCACCCCGACCTGCCGACCCTCGCCCGCGAGGCCTGGGGTATCGACCTCTGATTCCGGGAACCGCGCCCGGACGGCAAGGTCGCAGAAGGATGCCCACCCCGCATCTCACCAAGGCGCTGCTCCTCGCCCTGGCCCTCGCCACATCGCTCGGCGCCCAGCAGACGCCTGCCAAGCCGGAGATCCGCCCGCTGAAGCGTCACGACAGCAAGCCGGCCGATCTCGCGAAGCCCGTCAAGGTCTTCATCCTGATGGGACAGTCCAACATGGTCGGTTTCGGTCAGGCCGAGCCGGCCACGACCAAGGGCACCTTGGCCTTCTCCATCAAGGAGGAGAAGCGCTACCCTTTCATGGTCGATGAGTCGGGCGCCTGGGTGGCACGTCAGGACGTGCGCTGCGCGGTTTGGACTGGCGACGGCAAGAGCAAGCCCCGAGCCGACTGGCTGAAGCCCGGATTTGGAGCGCGCAACATCCACTTCGGACCCGAGCTCGGTTTCGGACAGGTGATCGGCGAGGCGCTCGACGCCCCGGTCCTGCTCATCAAGGTCAGCTGCGGCAACCGCAGCCTCGGCTGGGACCTCCTGCCGCCGGGCAGCGCCCGGTATGTGCACGAGGGCAAAGTCTACGCCGGTTACGGCGACAAGCGGGACAACTGGCCGGTCGACCCCGCGAAGGGGACCGCGACGGAGCCCCCGGCCTGGGTGGACAAGAACGGCAAGCCCATCCAGTGGCACGGAGGCCTGCAGTACGATCTCGATACCGGCAACGCGAAGCGAATCCTCGCCGACCTCGCCACCCACTACCCGGGAGCGAAGTCCCACGAGATCGCCGGCTTCGTCTGGTTCCAAGGCCACAAGGACCAGGGCGAGCCCCACGCCTCCCGCTACGAGCAGAACCTGGTCGCCCTGATCAACGCCCTGCGCAAGGATTTCAGCGCACCCAAGGCCCCCTTCGTGCTGGCTACTGGATGCGGCAACCCTGGCACCGAGAAGGGCGGTCTGACAGTCGCGCTCGCCCAGCTGGCGATGAACGACGCCAAGAAGTATCCCGACTTCGCCGGGAATGTCCGCTGCGTCGATGTGCGCGCCCTCTTCCCCAAGGCGGAGGAATCCCCCAGCAAGCAGGGCTATCACTACTACTGGAACGGCGCCGCATACATGGATATCGGGATGTCCCTTGGGCAGGCGATGACGGAGATGGTGAAGTAAACGCTGAGTGCTCGAGGTAGGGCGGTTTCTCCGAAACCGCCGCGGTGCCTTAGGTAGGGTCGACCCGCCGGGTCGACCGCGGCCCGCCCGGCGGGCGTCCCTACCCGATGTATCTTCCAGGCCCCTGAGCCCATGGGGCCCTGTGCCTGCCGTCTTGAGTAGGGAGGTGCTAGCGGGGTTAGCGGGAGAGAACTCGCTGGCGCTCATTTGCCCAAGGTTGGGCGGTTGGTATGTCCTTTGGGTTCTCGTTAGTCACCTGAGGACGCACGCCCGGAGGTTCCGTAGGAACCTCCCTACCCAGTGCGGACGCCTAGGGGCAGGCGTCCCTACCAGATGCATCTTCCGAGCCCCTGAGCCCCTGGGACCCTGTACCTGCCGTCTTGGGTAGAGAGGCTGCTCCGAGACTGCCACATCGCCTTCGGAGAAGACGCCGTAACAATGAGAAAGGGGAGCGAAAGTGGGGTGGCCAAAAACGGCTGAGGACATCATCCCATCCAGCGGCTGAGGAAATGGGACTGAGGAATAGGCGACGTCGCCAAATACGATGCGGAGTCCCCTCATGTGCCGTGCATCTCCTCTTTGTCGACGAGAGCGGCGACCCTGGTTCAAAGAATTCGCCGACACGCCAGTACCTGCTGGCGGGGTTGCTCATGCCGGCGGAGTCATGGTGGGGCTGTCGGGCCAGGTTAATCCATCACAGGGAGCGGATGCGGGATACCTATGGCGTCTCGCCCGAGGCGGAACTTCACGCATCGGAATTCTTGGGAGCGGCAAAAATCCACCTTGGGATGGCTTCTTGGCAGAGAATGCGCGCAGCCCATTGGCTGCTTCGTGACCTGCGAGCGGAGAACATCGTGCTTTTGCTGGCGTCAGTCGACAAGTCGACCTCTGTCGAGCCTGTCATGGACTGCTGGACATCCCTCTGTGCCCAGGCGCTCGCCAAGGCACAAGGGCAGCTTGTGGTCGTAACGGATGTGACCGATGGAAAGAAAGTGACGGCCGCAACCGAGCGGCTACCCCAATCGACAAGATCCCGCCTCGTTGAGCGGCCTTTTCATCAAGACTCAAGGGAATCGGTCATCCTCCAGACCGTCGACCTGCTGGTCTATCTTCACCGACAGCAGTTATCTCCTAACCGCACGTTCGAGGGCGCCAATGGCAGACGACTACTGGGTGAGTTCAGTCACCTCCTCCAAATGAAGCAGGGGGCCGAACCTTTCGATTCGACCCCCGCGTAAGGAGTGCCATGGCCTTGATAAGGGCTCCAGTACTCTGACATAACCTTAAACTCGACCAGCCCACCCGCAAGTGAATTTATCGCCGCGCGCCCCCGTTAGTGCCTCAATCCTTCCCTTTTCTCCATCTCGTTCCTAGTCTCCCGCCCCGCCCATGTCAGAGTCGCCCCGCGAAGAGATCCAGCGCCTGCGCGCCGAGGTGGAGCGGCATGAAGACCTCTACCGGCGCAAGCACGCCCCGGAGATCAGCGACTACGAGTTCGACCAGATTCGCGACCGTCTGCAGGAGCTCGAGGCCGCCCACCCCGACCTCGCGGGGCCCGACCTAGGTATCGGGGATGACCGGAGCGAGGGATTTGAGCAGCGCGACCACGCGGAGCCCATGCTCTCGCTGGACAACACCTACCAGCGCGAGCAGTTCGCCGCCTTCGTCGATCGCCT
>JBFZFD010000185.1:0-3102 GCA_041306485.1 Opitutia bacterium
TTCCCCAACTGTCCCCCTTCCGACATCATTCTGTAACATTGGGGTGAGAGGATGTCCTCACTCTCCCACCCATGAACACGCTCCTGCACTCCCTCGCCCTCGCGGCCCTGACCTCGTCCCCGCTGCTCGCCCAGAGCGCTGTGGTCTTGGATCCTAAGCTGCCCGACTACGCCGTCACTTCCGGTGTCTCCGGCAATCTCAACTCCGTCGGCTCAGACTCCCTCAACAACCTGATGACCTTCTGGGCCGAGGGCTTCAAGGCCCGCTACCCCAACGTGAAGATTCAGATTGAGGGCAAGGGCTCCTCCACCGCTCCCCCCGCTCTCGCCTCGGGTCTTGCCCAGGTCGGTCCCATGAGCCGCGCCATGAAGGCCTCCGAGATCGCCTCATTTGAAGGTCGCTATGGCCACAAGCCCACCGCCATCCCCGTGGCGGTCGACGCCCTCGCCGTCTTTGTCCACAAGGACAACCCCATCAAGGGTCTCTCTCTCACTCAGGTCGACGCCATCTTCTCCTCCGGCCGCAAGCGCGGTGGGCAGGACGCCTCCAACTGGGGCGCGGTCGGTCTGGACGCTGCCTGGGGCTCCCGCAGCATCTCCGTCTTCGGTCGCAACTCTGCCTCCGGTACCTACGGCTTCTTTAAGGAACTCGCCCTCAAGAATGGTGACTTCAAGAGCTCGGTCAAGGAGCAGCCCGGTTCCTCCTCGGTCGTCCAAGGCATCTCCTCTGACCTCTCGGGCATTGGCTACTCCGGCATCGGCTACGCTACCTCCGGTGTCCGCACCGTTCCCCTCTCCGAGAAGGACGGGCAGGAGTTCGTCGCCGCCAATCAGGCTAACTGCGAGTCAGGTACCTACCCCCTCGCCCGCTTCCTCTACGTCTATGTGAACAAGGGGCCCAACAAGGACATGGATCGCCTTACCCAGGAGTTCATGACCTTCGTGGTCTCGAAGCCCGGCCAGGAAATCACCATCAAGGATGGCTACTTCCCGATCAACGCCGACGTCTCCGCCGAAGCCCGCGCTGCGCTGAAGTTCTACGCCGCCGAGTAAGTTATTTTGTCGCCTCGCCCTCGAGGTTCCCTACCACGCCCCTATGGGCCGGTCCTAAGCGGGAATCTCAAAGGGCGGGACGGCTTCCGCGGGCTTCGGCCCGCTTCCCTTTGATTCCCACTCCGTAACCTAAAAGACACCCTTTGGACACTAAAGACACATCATCCGCCAAGCACCATACGGTTAATCCTCGTACTCTAGCTGTGGACCGGTGGATGGCCCGCATCATCCACGTGGGCGGCATCAGCGTGATCGGTGCCGTGCTCGGCATGCTCGTCTTCCTCGTTGCCCAGGTGGTGCCCCTTTTCAAGGGGGCTAGCCTCGAGGAGCTCGACTCCGTGAAGCTTCCGCCCAACTCCGCCGCCTTGATGGTGGATGAGTACGGCGAGCTGCCTTGCCTAGTGATGGCCGACGGTGAGCTGCACTTCCATCGGCTCGATGGCACCCTCGCCACCCGCTGGCGGCCCGACTTGCCCGAGCGTCGCGTTACCTCCGTCCGAGCCGATTCGCGCAATGGGCTAGTCCTGATGGGTCTTGATGATGGCTCCATGGCCGAGGTGAAGATTGGCTACCGCTCGCGCTTCGGCACCGATGGGACCCGTACGGTAGAGGCCGAACCCAGCTTGGTCTCCCTCATGGCCGTCGCCCCTGGCCTCCCGCTTGAATCCGTGCACCAAGTGAGGGGTCCCTCCGGTCGTGTCATCCTCGCTCGCACCGCCTCACCCGCTGGTTCGCGCCTCTTCGCGGTCAAGGTCGCCGAGCGCCGTACCCTCGGAGGCAAGGTTCGTAGCACCGCTACCGAGCCGATGCACGTTGGCCAAGGTCTCGAGGGCATCACCAACGAGGTCCTCATGGCCAATGGTGAGCGTATCGTCGTCCTCCTCGCCAACGGTCAGGCGGTGGTCTTTGCGGACGCTGACGGCTCCTATCCCGAGGTTCAGCGTTTCCGCCCCTTCCCAGAGTCGCCCAACGCCCTCGCCACCTCGCTTGGTCTCGTGCTGGGTGATGTCACCCTCCTCCTCGGTTCCAACCAAGGGGACGAAGAGGCTTGGTCCATCTACCCGCAACTCCAGCCCGATGGTACCGAGATGCGCGCCTTCGGCCGCATCCATCTTAACGAGTCGCTCGGCGGCGCGGCCGACGGCTTTGCACCTTCTCCCGTCAACAAGTGCTATGTCACTTCCTCTCGCGGGTCGCTGGGTATTCGTCACATGACGACTGGCACCATCCGGTGGTCTGGCCCTCCCGTAGAATCCTTCCGGGCTGGCTATCTCTCCAAGAACCACGACCAGATGGGCGTGCTCGAGGCCTCCGGCCGCCTGCGGCGCTGGAAGATCAATGACCACCATCCCGATGGCGGGTGGCGCGCCTTCTTCGCCCCCATCTGGTACGAGGGTGGCGTCGGTCCTGAGCACTCTTGGCAATCGAGCTCGGGTAATGACGAGTTCGAGCCCAAGCTCTCCCTCCTCCCCCTCGTCTATGGGACAATGAAGGGCACCCTCTACGCGATGGTCTTCGCTCTGCCCATCGCCCTCCTCGCCGCTGTCTACGTCTCCCAGTTCCTCCGTCCCGAGTTCAAGCGAGTGATTAAGCCTACCATGGAGATCATGGCTTCGCTGCCCTCCGTCGTCTTGGGCTTTCTTGCAGGACTCTGGCTCGCCCCCTTGGTCGACGGTCATCTCGTCGCCTTGATGCTCTCGGCCTTGGCACTACCTCTGGCGGCACTCACCTTCGGCATCGTTTGGTCGAGACTTTCCCTCTCTACCCGACGTCACATCCCCGCCGGATGGGAATTTGCCGCCCTCGCGCCTTTGCTCGCTGCCGCCGTAGCCCTTGCCTGGCAGGCAGCCCCCAGCGTTGAAGCAGCTCTCTTCAGTGTGCAAGACGCAGGCACAGGGTTACCCGTCGCAGATTTTCGTGAGTGGTGGCGGCTCGCCACCGGCATGTCTTACGATGCCCGTAATTCCCTCGTGGTCGGATTCGTCATGGGCTTCGCGGTTATCCCCGTCATCTTCACCATTGCCGAGGACGCCCTCTCCAACGTGCCCTC
>JBFZFD010000186.1:0-8733 GCA_041306485.1 Opitutia bacterium
ACCGCGCGTAGCGCCGGGGCCTTGGCCGCACCGCTGACGAGGACGACGACCTGCCCGCACAGGGAGAGACCTTTCGGAGTCAGGGTGAGGCGCCAGCCGCGGCCTGGCCATTCGGTCGCGGCGAAGCGCGAGCCACCGTCATCCTTGATCAGCGGGCAACCCGGCCAGAGTGAGGCAACGTGGCTGTCGTCCCCCAAGCCGAGCACGCAGAGGTCGTAGGCGTGATCACGGCCCGCCACTCGCCAAAAACGCTCATAAGCCGTCGCTGCCTCGCGGGGCGCTAGGTCGACCGGCCAAGGGAAGCGCCGGTCGGAAGGTACGCCCAAAGGGTCGAGCAACCCCCGGGCGGCGTTGCCAAAGTTGGAATCGGGTGAGTCGAGAGGAACACAACGTTCGTCGCTGACATGCCACTCGATGCGCGCAAGCACCTCGGAAGACAGGGCCTTGGCGGCCACCGCCCAAGCAAAGAAGGCCTTGGGGGTCGAGCCCCCGCTCAACGCCACGGAGGGCCGAGCGCCGGGCAAAGCGGAAATCCTCCGGGCTAGCTCAGCGAAGGTGGCTTCCTTTTCCAGCACATGGACAGATCCAGCTAGGGTCGGGATGAGGGACATACCTGGACGCTGCCGGCACGAGCTTACCGGGGCAACGCAAACCCTCGGCGGCACACCCCGCCCCAGCCTCCCGGTAATCAGCCGCGGGCAACTGACGGCGACCTGGCCAAACAAAAGGGGCCCATGCGGGGCCCCTTAGTCGCCATCAGGAATACCTTACGTACAGGACTCGCAGGTCTCGCCCTTCAGCATGGCCTCGAGCGAGCAGGCGGCCTTCTCGGCCTCGGTCGGGACTTTCTTAGCAGAATCGGTTTCGTTCTGCGCAGAAGACTTCAGCGTGGCCTTCTCGATATTGGAGGCACCGAGCGTACGGAGGTAGTAGGTCGTCTTGAGACCGGTGCGCCAGGCCATGCGGTACATGTGGGAGAGATCCTTCATCTCTTTCGAGGCAAGCCACAGGTTAACCGACTGGGCCTGGTCGATCCACTTCTGGCGGCGGGCGGCAGCCTCGATGACCCAGCGGGGCTCGATACCAAACGCCGTGCGGTAGCGTTCCTTCATCTCTTCGGGGATCTCCTCGATGTCCTTGAGCTCACCGTCGTGGTACTTGAGCAGGTCGGCCATCTTCGGGTTCCAGAGCCCGAGCTTACGGAGGTCGCGCACGAGCGCAGGGTTGAGCTCGATGAAGTCGCCCGAGAGGTTGCTCTTGGCGAAGAGGTTCTTGTAGGCGGGCTCGATGCAGGGCGAGCTGCCCATGATATTGGAGATGGTCGCGGTGGGGGCAATGGCGAGCACGTTGGAGTTACGCATCCCCTGGCGAGCAATCTTGGCCCGGACCGGCGCCCAATCCATGCGACCGCCGCGCTTAACCTCGATGGGCAGGCCGCGTTCGCGCTCGAGCAGGTCGATGGTGTCCTGGGGAAGGAGACCACGGTCCCACTTAGAGCCCTTGAAGGTGCTGTAGGTGCCGCGCTCACCAGCGAGATCGGAGGAGGCTTCGTAGGCGTAGTAGGCCACGGCCTCCATCACTTCGTCGTTAAACTCGACGGCAGCGTCGGAGGCGAAGGAGACCCCGCGGAGGTAGAGGCAGTCCTGGAGGCCCATCACGCCCATGCCGACGGGGCGGTGGCGTAGGTTGGAGGTGCGTGCGGACTCGGTCGGGTAGAAGTTGATGTCGATGACGTTATCGAGGGCACGCACTGCCACGTGAACCGTCTCGGCGAGGCGCGCGTGATCGATGGCACCGGTGGCATCGAGGTGCTGGTCAAGGACGACGGAGCCGAGGTTGCAAACCGCGGTCTCGTCGGCCGAGGTATTGAGCGTGATCTCGGTGCAGAGATTGGACGAGTGGATGACGCCCACGTGGTCCTGAGGGGAGCGCACGTTGCAGGGATCCTTGAAGGTGATCCAGGGATGGCCGGTCTCGAAGATGAGCGAGAGCATGCGCTTCCACAGCTCCACCGCAGGGACCTCCTTACCGAAGATCACGCCAGCCTTCGCCTTAGCCTCGTAGTCGGCGTAGCGACGCTCGAACTCGGCGCCATAGGTGTCGTGCAGGTCAGGGACTTGGTTGGAGTGGAAGAGGGTCCAGTTCTGGCGGGCCTCGAGACGCTTCATGAACAGGTCGGGAATCCAGTTGGCCGTGTTCATGTCGTGCGTCCGGCGACGGTCATCGCCGGTGTTGCGGCGCAGCTCGAGGAACTCCTCGATGTCATTGTGCCAAGTCTCGAGGTAGGCGCAGCCGGAGCCGCGGCGCTTGCCACCCTGATTCACCGCGACCAGCTGGTCGTTGTGCATCTTGAGGAAGGGAATGATGCCCTGGGACTCCCCGTTGGTGCCCTTAATGTAGGAGCCGGTGCCACGGACCGCGGTCCAGGATCCGCCGAGGCCGCCCGCCCACTTGGAGAGGTAAGCATTGTCGGCGATACCGCGCTGCATGATGGACTCGATGGAGTCGTCGACCTTGTAGAGGTAGCAGGAGGAAAGCTGGCTATGGAGAGTGCCGGAGTTGAACAGGGTCGGGGTCGAGCTGCAGAAGCGACGACCCTTGTAGAGGGCGTGTAAGCGGATGGCCCAATCCTCACGGCCGCGGGGCTCGTGGTGGAAGAGACCCATGGCGACGCGCATCCAGAAGAATTGGGGAACTTCGAGGCGGCGTGCGGGCTTCACCGTCTTATCGACGATGAGATAGCGATCGTAGAGCGTCTGCACGCCGAGGAAGTCGAAGCCGAGGTCGGCCGAGGGATCAAGGGCCGCGGCAAGCTTCTCGAGGTCATACTTCCGGAGTTCGGGGGAGAGACGCTGGATGGCGATGCCATGCTCGATGTAGCCGACGAAGGCCTTGCGATGGAACTCGGCCAGCTTGGCCGGGCCGTCGCGAAGGATGTCCCAGCCGAGGACCTCTTCGTAGATGAAAGTCAGCATGAGGCGCCCGGCGAAGAGGGCGAAGTCCGCATCCTTCTCGAGCAGGGTCTTGGCGTTGAGCTCGACCGTCTTGCGGAGGTCGGCCTCGGACATCTCGTTGAAGAGGCCGGCGCGAAGTTCGGCTTCGATCTGGTCGGGCGAGAGGTTGAGATCGAGGCCGGCAGCGGCGAAGACCACGCGCGCGCGCAGCGTCGAGCCGTCCCAGAAGTAGGTCGTGCCGTCGTCGCGGCGCAGCACGAGCATCGATTCCTGGTTGTCGACGGGTGCGGGGCCAGCGGCAGCATCGGCCTCGCGGCGGTGCGAGCGCTCGGCGCGGTAGAGGATGTAGGCAGTGGCGACCTTGAAGTGGCCCTGCGCCATCAACTCTTCCTGCACGAGGTCTTGGACCTCTTCGATGCCGATGATCTCAAGGCCTTTCTCTGCCACGCGACGTGAGACAGCGGCAGCCACGGCTTCCGCCGGGCTGGAGTCGAGGTCGAGCGAGAGGAAGGACTTGCGCACGGCGACCTCAATCTTGTCCTGCTTCCAAGGGACGATCTGGTGGTTGCGGCGCATCAGCCGGGACTTCACCTGGGTGGCGACGGCACGGCTGCCCTCGCTGGCAGCGCGAGAGAAAAGCAGGCTCCGCGCAATGTCGTGTCGCTTGTGGCGCACGAGGGAGGATTCCAGCGCAGCCATCACTTGGCTCTGGGTAACCTCAGCGCCGGCCTTTTGCAGCTGGAAGGCGACCTCGACCGCGACGGCCGCGACGAAGTCGCGGTTCTTCACGGAGAAGATGTTGTCCGGCTCGCAACGGGCGACGAGGAGGTTGGTCAGGGCCTCGCCGAGAATCTCGGCAAGCGCCGCAGGATCCGCCGCAGGGTGCGCGACGGGGCCGAGACTGGCCGAGGGCACGGCTTCCCGCCAGTTGAAGCGAGGTTTGGTGTCAGCGGGGGCGGCGATGGTGTTCTTAAGGGCGATGTCTTCGTGGAAGTAAGGGATTTCAGGACGCATGGAGATAGGTTGAGAGAGGGTTAAAGAGGAGGTTAAGTGGGGGTGCGGCAGACGAAAGGAAGGGTCCTACGCGGGGTGCGGAGGAAGGGTGTTGGGGAAATGTGGGGAGTGGGCGCGCGGCGGAGGCTCAGAGCTCGTCGTCGTTGGCGACCTCGAGGGCGGAAGCCTTCTTGTACTCGGTGACACGACCCTCGAAGAAGTTTTGCTCCTTCTTGAGGTCCATCATCTCGGACAGCCAGGGGAAAGGGTTGGTGGGAGTGGTTGCAGCGAGCTGGTCGAGCCCGGAGTTCTGGAGCCGGCGATCGGCGATGTAGTCGATGTACTGCTCGAAGTCCTTGGCGGAGAGGCCGAGGGCATTGACGGGCAGGCAATCGCGGATGAACTCCTTCTCGAGCGAGACAGCTTCGGCCATCAGCTGGCGGAGCTCCTCCTTGAACGAAGGGGTCCAGATGTCGGGGTTCTCCTTGATCATCTCGAGGAAGAGCTGGCGGAAGAGCTCAATGTGGTTGGACTCGTCGCGCAGGGTGTAGCGGAACATCTGGCCGACCCCAGGGAACTTGTTCTGGCGGGCAAGCGAGAGCACCATGCCGAAGAGCCCGTAGAACTGGGTGCCCTCCATGCACTGGCCGAAGAGGAAGATGTTTTTGGCTAGGGCCTGCTTGTTCTCGGTCTTGGTCAGGTCGATGTCGCGCCGGAGGGCGCGGGAGTTGTTGACCACGAAGGCGGCCTTCTTGTCGATGGTCTTGATGTCGGCGAGCATCGCCTCGCACTCGTGCGGGTTAACCCCGAGGGACGAGATCATGTAGACGAGCGAGTCGGCGTGGATGTTTTCTTCATGCGCGTGGCGACCGAGGACCAGCTTGATCTCGGAGGCGGTGACGAGCTCGCGCACGACGTGGATAATATTGTCTCCGACGATGCCTTCGGCGGCAGAGAAGTAGCCGATGGCCATCTTGATAATCCAGCGGTCGATGTCAGTGATTTGGCCCGAGGCGTCGACCCACTGCTCACGATCCTTGCCCATGGGGATGTCTTCCGGCTCCCAATGGTTCGCCTTCATCGTCTTGTAGAGATCATAGGCCCACTGGTACTTCAGCGGGAGGATGTTGAAGAACATCGTGTCGCGACCGTTGATGACTTGCTTAGCAGCGAGAGCCTCCTCGGCCTTCGACTTATCGAGAATGAAGGTCTTGGGTCCGACTTTGATCGTGATGGTTTCCATGACGTTGGGCAGCGAGAGGCTTGGTTGGTGTTGGGGGGAGGGCGTCAGTCGGTCTCTGCCGTCGCAAGGACGGCTGGGGAGCGGTATGGGTATACAGATAACACTACCTATTGTGGCATCAAGTGGTTTTTGACACTAAATGTAGTGGTCGGGCGCAAGTTGATGAAGGACGGACACTTGCAGATTTATTTTTATTCACAGGGGGTATTTTTGACATTTTTTTGATACATGGAGCGGTTAGGGTCACTCAAAGGGGCATCCTACCCCGATAATACCTAGGAACAACCGCCAGTTGTTGGACTTCTTCACCCCAGCCGAGGGGTTGCGCAGCCCCTCGGCCCAGCCCAGCCTCTGTCCATGAACGACAACCCCCGACCGAGCCTCGTCCGTCGCCTGCGCGCGGCCGAACGCGGCCTCTGGACCGGCGAGAGCCTGGCGCAGGGCGGCCTTGCCGGGGTCCTCGGCAGCGTCTGGCGGACGGTCTCAGGCACAGCTCGAGGTACCTTCGGAAACCAGCTACCCCAGCGTGCAGCCGCGCTAACCTACTACACCCTGATGGCGATTGGCCCTGTGCTTGCCCTCGGCCTGACCGTCTCCGGCTTCATTCTCTCGCGGCAGAACGCGGACGGCGAGAGCCCAGCCAAGCGCGCCATGGTGACGGCGATTGAGTACATCGCGCCTCAGGTGACAGCCGGGCGCGCCCAGGCAGGCGGGCATCCCACGCTAGCCGAGATCAACCGCGACCTCGACAGCATGGTCGACCGCTTGCTCGCCAACGCTGCCAGCGGCACCGCCGGCTTGGTCGGTCTCGCCCTCATCATCGGCCTTGCCGTGCTGATGCTCGGCCGGGTCGAGGACGCGCTCAACTCAACCTGGGGTTCGGAGCAAGGCCGTGGCTGGGGCGAGCGCTTCGCTCGCTACTGCCTCTTCCTCATTCTCTTCTTCCTCCTCGGCGGCGCGAGCCTTGCTGTTCTCTCGGTCGGCGCAGTCATCGAACAAGCCTCGAGCGCGACGGCCGGCCTGAGCGGCTGGATAACCGCACTCCCGGGAGGCGGCACACTGGTCAGTTTCCTTCAGGGTCGCGGACCCGAACTGATCACCCTGGTGCTCCTAGGTGGCGCCCTCGCTGCGCTCTACCGCTGGCTGCCCAACGCCCGCGTACGCTGGTCCTCGGCGGCGGTGGGCGGGTTAGCGGCCGGTGGCCTCATCCTTGTCAACCATGAGCTCGCCGCCGCCTACATCGGCAAGGTGGTCGAGTTTCGCTCGCTCTATGGCGAGCTTGGCATCGTGCCGGTACTGATGTTTGGCGGCTACCTCTCTTGGCTCATCGTGCTGGTGGGAGGACAGGTGGCCTACGCCTTCCAGAATCGCCGTAACTTCGCCAACCACCGGGGCTGGGAAGGTCTCTGCCACCGAGCACGCCGTGCCGTCGCCTTTTCCTGTCTGACTGAGTCCCTTCGACGTTACCGTGCAGGCGAGCCAGCGCCGACCGTCGAGGAGCTTTCCGCACGCACCCGGGTGCCGGCCTCTGTGACCGAGTCTTGCCTCCGCCGGCTGCATGGGCTCGGCCTACTTGCGCCGGTCAGCCTCGCCGAGGGTAAGGAGCAGGGCCACACCCCAGCCAGGCCCCTCGACGCCCTCACGGTCGGCGAGCTTTGGCAGTTGCTCGACAGCGAGGCCGGCGGGGTGCTCGAGGATGGCAAGGGGGCGGCGTCTTGCTGCCCCCAGCTTGAGGAGCTGACCGCGCGCCTTCTCCGCAGCCCCGAGGCCGCACAACGGCTCGGGGACCTCGCCTGAATCAGGGCGCAAGGGCGACCTCGAGCAAGATTGGCAGATGGTCGGAGGCAACGGGCTCCGGCACGACGCGACATTCCCGGACGACAAAGCGAGAGGCGGGATGGATATAGAAATGGTCGATGCGCTTGGACGGTTTGTCCGCCGGGTAGGTCGCATCCGATCCCGCAAAGGGGACGCGGCGCAGGCGCGCGTCGAGCGCTGCGATCACCGTCGAACCAGGCTCGAAGTTGAAGTCCCCACCGAGAATCGAGGGTCTGGGATCTGCTGCCAGGAATTCCCCCAACTGGCGGGCATGCGGTTCTACTTCGGCGGCCGCACGATAGTCGAGGTGGGTACTAACCGCGAGGAATTCGGATCCACTCTCGGAAACACGGAGCGGCACCGCGAGGGCCACCCGTGGCTCGGTGCCGCCAGTGAAGCGGAGCGTGGCCACCCCGCCCTGCCCTGCGGGTAGGCGCGTGAGGAGGGCGCAGCCGTAGGAGCCGCCCTGGAAGGGCATGGCCTCGGCAAAGTAGGGCCGCATACCGAGTGCATCGGCGAGGACCTTGGCGATGTCCACCTTGCCCGAGCGGGTGGCGTTGAGGTCGACCTCCTGCAGCAGGACGATGTCGGGCTTCAGCGCCCGCAGCACCGCAGCCGTGCGCGCGAGGTCACGCTTGCCGTCCATGCCCATTCCCCCGACGCGAATATTGTAACTGACGACGCGGATAACCGCGGGCTCGGCGGCAGGAAGCGCAGCGGTGAGCGCAAGGAGAGCTAGGATCAATTGGCGCATGGGAGGAAACGGAGCCGGAGTCGACGAAGGCCGGCCACCAGCAAGGCGGCAAGGGTGAGCAGGGCCGAGAGGACGAGGATCGCGAGCAAGCCGCGCGTCATCTCGCCAGGCAAACGCCGGGGACTCAGCCCGAGGGAGAACCACTCGACTAGCCGCTCCACGGCGCCGACCGCGAACTCGCCCACACCCACGGTGACCAAGACAATCCCGAGGTGCCAAGCCGCTCGCGCAATGCCGCCCGTTGGGGCAAGCGCGATCCCACCAGCAAAACCGAGGATGATGGCCACCGAGGCCCCGACCGCCGGCATCGGAGCCGCCACCAGGAGGGCGACGACCGAAAGAGCCGCGGCGCCGACCACCGCAGTCGCAAGAATGCCGAGGGGGCGGAGGCCGGACGACATACCCAGCCAAGGCCCGCCCGCCTCCGGGCTGGCAGCCGCCCGGCCGACCAAGACTCCAGCCAAGGCGAAGCCCGCCGGAGCTGGGGGGCCCCAGCCGGCGCCAGCGAACCAGAGCGCGGTGCAGAGGCCAGCTGCCGTCACCAGACCGAGGGAGAAACGGGCAGCGGAACGAAAGGCGGGCAGGCGTAACGAGGCGAGGGTCAGCAAGGGCCAAGCCGCAGCGCCGAGCAGAACCCAACGAACCGCTAGCTCGACCAGCCAATGGTCCCAGCGGATCTTTTGCACGGCCGCCGCACCAACGGGAGGTTTGATGTCGGTGATGTCAGAAAAGATTTTCTGGGCTAGCTCCTCAACCGACATCGGGGCGGGCGGCGACCAGAGGGACGAGTGGGGGTGGACGAGGGCGGCCGGCACATGCACGCTGCCAGGAGGATGACTGTAGGCGGTCTCCCAGGGCACACTCAACACGCCCCAGACCGTCGAGACGATCGAGAGCGCAATGACCAGGCCGCGAAGGGGCGACATGGCTGAAGGCTAGCTCTCTCCTCTCCCCATGGGCAAGCCATGGGG
>JBFZFD010000187.1:0-5042 GCA_041306485.1 Opitutia bacterium
GCGCTGCCATCCGCGAGATGCTCGCGCACAAGGGTCCTTACCTGCTCGACGTCATCGTCCCCTACACCGAGCACGTCCTCCCCTTCATCCCGCAGAAAAAGTCCGCGATGGAGATTCTGACGGATTAACCGGTATCCTTCCTTCAGCCCGCTCTCCGAACTCTCCACCTAGGATAAATCCTGGTGGCCGAGTTCTGGTGGTTCTGGTCTAAGCGATTCGGTCTTTGCAGTTTAAATCTGCTTCTTCAAACATCACCCCATGTCGGTGCCCGTCCTCAACCTTTCCTGTTATCAATTTACACCCCTAGAGAATTTGTTGGTGTGGAAACAGCGTTTGTCGGAGCTGTGTCAGGTCCAGGGTGTGAAGGGGACGATCCTCTTGGCCCCCGAGGGCATTAACTTCTTTCTCGCTGGCACGCGTCAGCAGCTGGATGGGGTGCTCCAGCTGATCCGCACGATGCCTGGACTGGCCGACATTAAACCCAAGGAGAGCCCTTCGCGTGCCCAGCCCTTTAAGCGCATGCTCGTGAAGGTGAAGCGAGAGATCATTGCTTTTGGGGTCGAAGGGGTTGACCCCGCTCGCCAACCCTCGCCGAAGCTAAAAGCAGCGGAACTCAAGCGCTGGCTCGATGAGGGCCGCCCCGTTGTGCTGCTCGACACCCGTAATGTCTACGAGAGCGGTATGGGTACCTTTGAGGGTGCGCTGACTACGCCGATTTGGAATTTTCGCGACTTCCCCAAAGTCGTCGAGACCTTGCCAGCCGATTTGAAGAAGCGCCCAGTGGTCATGTTTTGCACCGGTGGCATTCGTTGCGAAAAAGCCGGACCTTATATGCAGAGGCTCGGCTACCAAGATGTCTATCAACTCGATGGGGGTATCCTAAAGTACTTCGAGGAAGTCGGCGGGGCGCATTATCAGGGCGAGTGTTTTGTCTTTGATGAGCGAGTGGGCGTGGATCCCCAACTTCAGCCCACCGGCTCAATCCTTTGCTTCCATTGTCAGATGCCCTTGTCCAAGGAGCAGCAGGCGGATCCGCGCTATGTCTATGAAAAGAGCTGTCCTCACTGCTTTGAGGGCAAGCCCCGCGGTCGGGGGAATACGGCAGATTTGAGCGGCGAGTCTGGTCCAGGCGCGGACACGCCTCAGTGCCCAATCTGACGCCGCGCTCCGGCTTGGATGGCGGCCTTGAGCCCCCCTTGGAGATACGCGTGCGCCTGATGAAAGGCTTCGGTTAAGTCTTCGCCGCGGGCAAGGCGTGCGGTCATAGCCGCCGAAAGCGTACAACCGCTACCGTGCGTATCGACTTCGGTGACGCGCCTGGCTCGACATGTCGTCAGCACCCGCCCATTGGCATCGACCAACAAATCCACCAAGTCGTCGCCCTGCGCATGGCCGCCTTTGAGAACGACAGCGGTATGGAATTTTTGAGCAAGCTCGGCGGCATCTGCCATCCGCCCAATCTCGGTTTCGCGCGGCCGGCGCCCCAGCAAAATCTCCGCCTCATCCAGATTGGGCGTTATCACGGTAGCCAAGGGAATTAAATGTTGGATGAGGGCCTGGACGGCTTCCGGTTTAAGTAAGCGTGCGCCGCTCGAGGCCACCATCACGGGGTCGACCACCAAGAGCATTTTAGGGTAGGCCGCGACCGCGGTGCTGACTGCACGGATCAAGCCTTCATCAAAAAGCATTCCCGTCTTGGCGGCATTCACTTGGTAGAAACGGCAGACTTGGTGAATTTGCTCGGCCACGACTTCGGGGGGAGCCGGAAAAACCGCGGAAACACCGTCGGGATTTTGTGCGGTCAAGCAGGTGATGGCGGTGGTGCCATAAACCTCGTTGGCGGCGAAGCTGAGGAGGTCCGCCTGGATGCCGGCTCCTCCGCCAGAGTCCGATCCCGCGATGGAGAGAGCGCAGGGTAGGGTGGGGGAGGGCATGGTCGTGAGGCAATCCAACCAGCCGCCTAGGTAAAGGGCAATGGGGCACCGGGCCTCCAACCCCAGCTTTCACCCCCGAAAGAGGCCGAGGGAGCTGCCCTCCCTAGACCTCCGGCGCCACTGCCGATTTCCCTTCCCCCCAGACCATCGCCTTTCGCTTTGACACTCCCAAGGCCGAGGGGCTTGCTGGAGGCTCGGCGTCCCTCTCTTAGTGGACGCCTGTTCACATCCTCTCGACCTTCCACCACACCATGGCCAAGACCACCCAAAACAAGTCCACCTCCAGCAAATCTACCAAGTATGTCTATACTTGGGGAGCCGCCAAAGCCGACGGCGACGGCACGATGAAGGCCCTGCTCGGCGGCAAGGGGGCAAACCTCGCGGAGATGACCCGCATCGGACTGCCCGTGCCTCCCGGCTTCACTGTCACCACCGAGGTCTGCACCTACTACTACGCCAACAAGCGCACCTATCCCGCTGCTCTCCAGTCCCAGATGGAAGCCGGTGTCGTCAACATGGAGCGCATCATGGGCACCAAGTTCGGCGCCACCTCCGGCATGCCCCTCCTCCTCGCTGTCCGCTCCGGCGCCCGCGACTCGATGCCGGGCATGATGGACACCATCCTCAACCTCGGCCTCAACGACCAGTCGGTGCTCGCCCTCGAGAAGGCCACCGGCAACCCCCGCTTCGCCTGGGATTGCTACCGCCGCTTCATCCAGATGTATGGCGACGTCGTGCTCGGCGTCCAGAAGCGCGAGGGCGAGGACCATGAGCCCTTCGAGACCGTCATCGAGGAATTCAAGCACGCCAAGTACAAGGGCGACATCGAGGATTCCAAGCTCACCGCCGCCGACCAGCAGGAGTTGGTCAAGCTGTTCAAGAAGCTGGTCAAGCAGCGCACCGGTAAGGACTTCCCCACCAGCCCCTGGGACCAGCTCCGCGGCGCCGCTGGCGCTGTCTTTGGCTCCTGGATGAACGATCGCGCCATCGTCTACCGCCGCAAGTACGGCATTCCCGCCGAGTGGGGCACCGCGGTCAACGTGCAGGCCATGGTCTTCGGCAACACCGGCACGAGCTCCGGCTCGGGCGTCGCCTTCACCCGCAATCCCGCCAACGGCGAGAATGAGTTCTACGGCGAGTTCCTCGTCAATGCCCAGGGCGAGGATGTTGTCGCTGGCGTCCGTACCCCCGAGCCTGTGATCAAGCTCAAGGAGGTCATGCCCAAGTCCTACGCCGAGCTACTCAAGGTCCGCCAGATCCTGGAGCGTCACTTCAAGGACGTGCAAGACGTCGAGTTCACCGTCCAGGAAGGCAAGTTGTTCATGCTCCAGACCCGCAACGGCAAGCGCACCGCCGCCGCTGCCCTGAAGTTCGCCGCCGACATGGTGCGCGAGAAGTTGATCGACTGGGAGACCGCTGTCCTGCGCAACCCCGCCGACCAGCTCGAGCAGCTCCTCGCCCCCATCTTCGACCTCGCCGAGGTCCGCAAGGCCAAGGTCATCGCCAACGGCCTGCCCGCTGGTCCTGGCGCCGCCACCGGTCGCATCTACTTCAACGCTGACCGCGCAGTCCTCGCCGCTGATCGTGGTGAGAAGGTACTTCTCGTCCGCGTCGAGACCTCCCCCGAAGACCTCCGCGGCATGATTGCCGCCGAGGGTATCCTCACCGCCCGCGGCGGGGTCTCCTCGCACGCCGCCCTCGTCGCCCGCCAGATGGGCAAGGTCTGTGTCTGCGGCGCTGCTGCTGTCGAGATCAACTACGACAAGAAGACCACCACCATCGCCGGGCACACCTTCAAGGAGGGCGACTACCTCTCCATCGATGGAACCGCTGGCACGGTCTACGCTGGCCAGATCAAGACCGCTCCCTCCGAAATCATCACCGGCCTCATCAGCAACGACAAAGCCGCCCAGAAGACGGAGAAGTTCCGCAACTTCGTCCAGCTGATGAAGTGGTGCTCCCAGGCCACCCGCCTCGCTGTCCGGACTAATGCCGACAACCCCGAGCAGACCCGCCAGGCCATCGCCTTCGGCGCCGAGGGCATCGGCCTGACCCGTACCGAGCACATGTTCTTCGAGGGCGACCGCATCGACGCCGTCCGCGAGATGATCCTCGCTGACACCGTCGAAGGCCGGAGGAAGGCCTTGGCCAAGATCCTCCCCTACCAGCGCGAGGACTTCATCGGTATCTTTACCGCGCTCAAGGGACTGCCCGCGACCATCCGCCTGCTCGACCCCCCGCTGCACGAGTTCGTGCCTCATGACGACAAGGCCCAGGCCGCCCTCGCCAAGAAGCTCGGGATCTCCGTTGAAAAGGTCGTCTCCCGCGTCGCCGCCCTCCACGAGTTCAACCCCATGCTCGGCCACCGTGGCTGCCGCCTCGGCATCGCCTATCCCGAGATTACCGAGACCCAGGCTCGTGCTATCTTCGAGGCCGCCGCGCATGTCCTCAAGAAGGGCATCAAGGTTAAGCCCGAGGTGATGGTGCCCCTGGTCGGCTTCAAGCGCGAGTTGGACCTCCAGGTCGAGGTCATCCACCGCGTTGCTGCCGAGGTCCAGGCCGAGAAGAAGGTGAAGATCGCCTACCAAGTCGGCACGATGATCGAAGTCCCCCGCGGTGCCCTCACGGCCGACGAGATCGCCGAGACCGCTGAGTTCTTCAGTTTCGGCACCAACGACCTCACGCAGACCGCGCTTGGCGTCAGCCGTGACGACATGGGTAACTTCCTCGGCGCTTACACCGAGAACGAGATCTTCAAGAAGAACCCGTTCGCTACCCTCGACCAGACCGGCGTCGGTCAGCTCGTGCAGATCGCCATCGAGAAGGGCCGTCGGACCCGTCCCGACATCAAACTCGGCATCTGCGGCGAGCACGGCGGCGAGCCTGACTCAGTCAAGTTCTGCCACCGCGTGGGCCTCAACTACGTCTCCTGCTCGCCCTTCCGCGTGCCCGTCGCTCGCCTTGCCGCCGCCCAGGCTGCGATCGAGGAGAAGCGCGCCGCGGCCAAGGCCAAGCGCAAGTAAGTCGCCCCAACAGGGCTCATCTAGGGGCGGCCGAAAGGCCGCCCCTTTACTTGTCTGCCTAGCGCGCCTTGGGCGGCGGGGCGAG
>JBFZFD010000188.1:0-4915 GCA_041306485.1 Opitutia bacterium
GCGGCGCGGCCGACCACTCCGCCCTCGAGGATGACATCGACCTCGATGGTGGGGTTGCCGCGGGAGTCGAGGATTTCGCGGGCCTTGATGTCGACGATGGTGGTGGAGCTCATGGTTGGAAAAGGAAGGTTGGGATGGGGTGATTGGGGACCGGAGGAACAGGGGATAGAAAGGAAAGGACCAGGAAGAGGGATGAAAAGATGAAGGGATGAAGGGATGAAAGGATAAAAGGCAGGGCGGACAGCCTGACGTGCACGGGACTTGGGTGGGTCAACGCTCCCCGAAGCCTCCCCGGCATCCGCGCACCGATCTATCCCCTTCGCCCTCCCCGCTAGTGTTTGCCGAGGGTTTGCGGGATTTACTTGGGCCGCTAAAAGTGGTGGGGATAGCAGGACTCGAACCTGCGACATCCTGCATGTCATGCAGGCGCTCTAACCAACTGAGCTATATCCCCAAAAGGATGGAGAAGTGAGCAAAGTAAGGGGAGTGACCTTGGCAAGGGGAAAGCCGCGGCTGGGATGAGCCGGGCAAGCAACCGGAGCAGCGACCCTCAGGGAGACTTGCGCCAGCCCCAGGCCAGGCCCAGCCAACCTGCAATCAAGGCGGTGCCGCCCAGGGGTGTCACCGCTCCTAGCCAGCGGGGGGCGCCGAGCGCCATCGCATAGAGGGTGCCGGCAAAGACTAGTGCGCCGACAAGGAGTAAAAGCCGTGCGACGCGGGAGGACTCGACGGGTAATGCCGCCACGGCGATGGCATGGACGAGGAGGTAGAGGGTGGCTGTCTCCCACCAGCCAAGCAAGCGAGGCTCAGCTGCAAAGCGATCTGCTAGGCCATGCGCGCCAAAGGCGCCGAGTCCGACCGCAAGGGCGGCGGCCAGGGCTCCGACGGCGCGCAGGCGCATGGGTTATGCCTTAGGCTCCTTGGGACCCTTCGGCTCTTTAGGCTCCTTGGGCTCCTTCGGCTCCTTCGGCTCGCGCTTGGGCTTATCCTTGGGCGGGTCCTTTTGGACGAAGGTGAGGCCCTCGGGCGAGGCGCTGACGAGGACGGGGTCTCCCTTGCGCAACTCACCGCGCAGGAGAATTTCGGCGAGAGGATCCTCGAGGTGGCGCTCAACGGCGCGGCGGAGCGGGCGGGCGCCGAACTTCTCGTCCCAGCCGTGCTCGACGAGGTAAGCGCGGGCAGCGGCGTCGACCTCGAGTGTGACTTCGAGATCGGTCAAGCGACGGAGAACCTTGGCTAGCTCGATGTCGACAATCCGGTTCATGTGCTCCTTGCCGAGCTGCTGGAAGATAACGATATCCGTCAGGCGGTTGAGGAACTCCGGTTTGAAGGCGCGCTTGGTCTCCTCGAGGATGCGCTCCTTGAGCTTCTCGTAGTCGCGGGTGGAGTCCGTCCCGGTCTCGAAGCCCATGAAGGAATTACGCTGAAGGACATCGGCGCCGACGTTGGAGGTCATGATCAGGACGGTGTTACGGAAGTCTACCGTGCGGCCGAGCGAGTCGGTCAGGCGACCGTCCTCGAGCACCTGGAGGAGGAGCTGGACGACGTCGGGGTGGGCCTTCTCGATTTCGTCGAAGAGAACGACGGCGTAAGGCTTGCGGCGAACCTGCTCGGTCAGCTGGCCGCCCTCCTCGTAGCCGACGTAGCCCGGAGGCGAGCCCACGAGACGCGAGACAGCAAACTTCTCCATGTATTCCGACATGTCGATCTGGATGACCATTTCGGGATCACCGAACATCCGTTCGGCCAAGGTGCGAGCGAGGAGGGTCTTACCCACCCCGGTCGGACCGAGGAAGAGGAATGAGCCGATGGGGCGGCGCGGATCCTTGAGGTCGGCGCGAGAGCGGCGGAGAGCGCGAGCGACGACTTCGCAGGCCTTTTCCTGGCCGATGACGGAGGATTGGAGGTCTTGGGCGAGGTCGAGCAGCTTCTGGGCCTCCTTGCGCTCCATACGGGCGAGAGGGACACCGGTCCAATCGGAGACGATAGAGAGAATCTCGTCCTCGCCGACGACGACCTTGGTCTCGTCGCGGCGGAGCTTCCAAGCGGCGAGGGCCTGCTCGCGCTCGGCGCGGAGCTTCTTCTCGCGGTCGCGCAGGCTAGCGGCTTCCTCAAACTTCTGACGACGGGAGGCGTCCTCCTTGGCGGCGACAGCTCCCTCGATTTCAGCCTGGAGTTTGTCCACCTCGGGCGGGAGGTTGAGGGCCTTGATGCGGGCGCGCGCGCCGGCCTCGTCCATCACGTCGATGGCCTTATCGGGCAGGTGGCGGGCGGTGATGTAGCGGTGCGAGAGGCGGACGGCCAACTCAATGGCGGCATCGGTATACTCGCACTTGTGGTGGGCTTCGTACTTGTGGCGGATGCCCTTGAGGATGCGAACGGCGTCCTCGGGCGAGGGATCATCGACCTTGACCGACTGGAATCGCCGCTCGAGGGCGGAGTCCTTCTCGATGTGCTTGCGATACTCGGTCAGGGTGGTGGCGCCGATGCACTGGATTTCCCCGCGGGAGAGGGCGGGCTTGAGGATGTTGGAGGCGTCCATCGCACCCTCGGCCGCGCCCGCACCGACGATGGTGTGGATCTCGTCGATGAAGAGGATGATGTTTTTGGCACGCTTAATTTCGTCCATCACGCCCTTGATGCGCTCCTCAAACTGACCGCGGTACTTGGTGCCCGCGACCATCAGGGCCATGTCGAGGGTGATGACCTTGCGGTCGTGGAGGATCTCCGGCACGGAGCCGGCCGCAATCTCTTGGGCGAGACCTTCGACGATGGCGGTCTTGCCCACGCCGGCCTCGCCGATGAGCACGGGGTTGTTCTTGGTGCGGCGGCAGAGAATCTGGATGACGCGACGGACCTCTTCGCGGCGGCCAATGACGGGGTCGAGCTCGCCAGCCTTGGCCAACTCGGTGAGGTCGCGACCAAAGGTCTTGAGCAGCGAGAGACGCTCGCCTCGGCCGGGACGCCCGCCCTCGGCGCGCTGCGGGGGCTCCTCCTCGGACTCTCCGCCATTGCCGTTACCCGATGAGCTAGGCTCATCTGCGCCACCTTCCTCGGGTTGGATTTGAGCGAGGATTTCTTGGCGGCAACGCTCGATGTCGACATTGAGCTCGGCCAGCACCTTGGCGGCCACGCCCTCTCCTTCGCGGAGGAGGCCGAGGAGCACGTGCTCCGTACCGATGTAAGCATGGCCGAGTTTGGAGGCCTCGCTGCGGGCGTAGGTGAAGACCTTCTGCACGCGAGGGGTGAGCGGGAGAGTGTCGGGGGCCTTAGCCTCCTCGGGTCCCTTGCCGACCTGTTTCTCGACGAGGTCGCGGACTTTCTTGAGCTCGACGCCCATGCGCCCGAGCACGTTGACCGCGACACCCTCGCCGAGCTTGATCAACCCGAGCAGGATATGCTCGGTGCCGACGTAGTTGTGGTGGAAGCGCCGGGCTTCCACGCGGGCGAGGTCGACGACCCGCCGGGCGCGGGGGGAGAAATTGCCGTTTTTGTCCTTGTCCATGTTTGTAAGGGGGTAGCGTTTAGCGTGCCAAACCATAGGCGGGTCGTCGGCGGGGGCAAGTGGGATGGAAAAAGGCCCCTTTCCCTTTGCCAATAGCAGTGGGCGGGCTTTTCCTGCCCCAGATGTCCCTCACCCTGCCCCAAGCCGCGGAAACCCTCGATAGCCTCGTCAGGGGTCTGAAGGGACGCAAAGTCGCGGTACTGGGACATATGAGGCCCGACGGGGACTGCATCGGCTCCCAGACGGCCCTTTGCCGGATCCTCCTCGCCCTGGGGGCCGACGCCCGCTGCGCCAACCGGCACCGCCCGCCCCCCAACCTCCTCGCCTATGTCGAAGGGCTGACCTTCGATACCGAGGAGGGCTTTCAACGCCGACCAGGGGAAATCGCCGTAGCGGTTGATTGCGCCGACCTCGGCCGCATCGGCGGGGCCTTGACCGATGGTTATACCGAGGGCCTCGAGGCCAACATCGACCACCACGTCTCCAATACTTCCTTCGCTAAGGTCAACGTGATGGTCGAGGATGCCGCCGCCACCTGCCACGTGCTGGCCCATGCGGCCTTGACCAAGGGCTGGCCGATCGACGCTGCGACCGCCGCCGCCCTCTACCTCGGCATCGTGACCGACACGGGGAGCTTCCGCTTCCGCTCGACCAGCCCTGAGGTGATGGAAATCGCCGCAGCGCTGATTCGCAAAGGCGCTTCGCCCTCCGCCACGACTGAGCGCGTCTTCGAGAGCGAGTCGCCTTCCAAGTTCCGCCTTATCCAGCGCTTCCTCGGCGGGATGCGCCTACTCGAAGGCGGCCGGATTGCCGTCGGCGAGATTTCCCGCGGCCTCTACGAGGAGACGGGCACGTCGAAGGAAGACAAAGAGGGACTGGTAGACTTCCCTCGGTCGATTGCCGGGGTCGACATCGCTGTGCTGCTCGAGGAAGGTTCGGATGGCGTGAAGGGAAGCCTCCGCGGCAAAAATCCCGAGCTTCGCCTCGACCTACTGGCAGCTAAGCTCAACGGGGGCGGGCATCGGCTTGCGGCGGGCTTCAACTGCCTCGGTGCGACACTCGAGGGAGACCGCGAACGCATTCTCGCCACCATCGTCGCCCACCTCCACGAGCGCACGGCCTAATGAACCCCACTGCCGAACCCAGCGGGGTCCTGCTGGTGGACAAGCACCGCGGCCCGACTTCACACGACGTGGTCGACCGCGTGCGTCGCCTCTATGGTACACGGCGGGTGGGCCACGCCGGCACGCTCGACCCGATGGCGACGGGCCTGCTCATCCTCCTGGTGGGCCGGGCGACCAAGGCGAGCGCCTGGTTGATGTCACAGGACAAATCCTACGAAGCCGACCTGACCTTGGGCGTGATCACCGACTCACAGGACGCTGAGGGCGAGGTGCGCGAGACCCGGCC
>JBFZFD010000189.1:0-12383 GCA_041306485.1 Opitutia bacterium
GGTGTTGGCAGTGCCGAGGTCGATGCCGATGGCTTGGGTGAAGAGTCCTGGCAGGCGCTTGAGCATGGGAAATCCTCGTTATGTATACACTTGGGAACCAAGGGGCTGGCAAGGTTATTCACGGTGCCGGAAACCCTTCCGCCAGCCACGGCTGGGCGGCCTAGCCGCTGACGAAACCCACCGCGATGACATGGCGGCAACCCGGTAGCTCCCTGACCTTGGCCAGGAGGGCCCTAGCATGAAAGGCAGCCTCCGAACGGACCACGGGGCTCTCGCAGTGCACCAGCAGCTTGCCATCGGGCAGGATGCGCATCGGGGACGTACGGCGGGCCACGGCCGGGGGGAGGAGTTTGCCCCAAGCCGCGCTGATGGCGTGTTCGGGGATGGGGCGATCGATGCCGAGTCGTCGGACGGCCGCGTCGACGGCCTGGTCCAGCGTGCCCAGCTCGCGCTCCGCTCCCCGGGAGCGTTCTTCGGGATGCCCCCGCAGGTTGGCGAGGAGATTGCGGGCCTCGCGACCAAGACGGCGCCCTCTTGGGTTGGGGACCATCCAGTCGCGGACGATGCGGGGAAGCTGGGCGAGGAGCCGGATGGAGGGGAAGGGGTCGGCAACCCGGCCCTCTCCCACATGCACCGCCCTCGCCCCAGCAGACACGGCCGCCGCGGCATCCTCGGTGCGGCTGTCGCCGACATGCACCAAGCCAGCGGTGGTCGTACCAAGCTCCCCTGCCATGCGTGCGAAGGCGGCTACATCGGGCTTCCCTGCGCCGAGGTGTACCGCGTCGAGGAAGGGTGCGAGACCCTTGGCGGTGAGCACCGGGCGCAGTCGCTCGTCGGCATTGGAGAGCGCCCCGACCTTGAGGCCGAGGAAGCGTAGCTGGGCGAGGGCGGAGGTTGCCCCTGACGCCAGTCGCCAGCTGGAGGGGTCGGCGAAGGCATGCCAGCAACCCTCCTGCAAGAGCCCGAGAGCGCTCCGGGGGACATCCCCAGCGAAGGTCCGCTCGACCACTTCATCCCATCGTTCGCGGGGATGGTCGGTGACGGGAGCCGCTGCGAGCGAGGAGGCGAAGCGCTGCTCGAGGATAGCGTGGTCGACGCGGTGACCCTGCTCGCGTGCGACCCGCGCGTAGGTGCGCCCAACCGAGGGATGGGGTATGAGCAAGGTCCCCGCCAGATCGAGCGAGACCGCGGCGGGCCTAGGCGCAGGGGACATCGCATCCATGCTCCACGAGCGGGGCGCTAGGGTCAACACCTCGGCATTCCCCGTGGGCTAGACTTGCACAACCCCGGCCGGTTGACTTATATAATGAGATGTCCCCACGCGCGAGCCTACCCCTGCTCAATGGTCTCCTCTGCCTCGTCCTGCTGGGTTGTGGCAGTCGTCCCGACCCCTCGGCTTCCTTCGCCGGGATTCGCGTCCTGACCCTCGCCTCGGTCTCGGGATTAAGCGCCGCAGAGCTGCCCTCCATCCTCTCCGACGAACTTGGCTCCTCGCTGCGTCGCTCACTAGCGGTGCGCGGTTACGAGGTACGTGAAGCGTCGGGCGGCGACGGCGAGGTGCGCGCCTCCTGGTTCCAGCAGTCTAAGCTTCAGCCAGACGGTCGCGGCGAAGTCCTGCTTGGCATCTCCGTCTCCCTCTTCGACCGCTCTGGCGCCCGCATTCTCTCGGTGCGAAGTAAGCGACTCGTGCCTGCCAACCAGTGGAACGGCGACCGCGTCGCTGCCGAGGTCTCGAGTTTGCTCCGCGACCTGCCCGAGGCGGACCGTCGCTAAGCCTTAGCCGCGGCTCGCTAGCCGCTGGCGGATCTCCTCGAGCAGCTGCCCGAGTTCCGGCATTTCCGCCCCCGCTCCGCGGCCACGCTCGAGGGGGAGCGACCAGATGGGGTCGACCTCCACTTCGCGCCCCTGCTGGTAGTCGATGAGGCTTGATGGACGATAGGCCCCCATGCCCTCGGTCACGGCGAACTGTCGGTCGATGTGCTCGGTGTCGAAGGGAACCCCGCAAGCCGCGGCCGCGGCTTGTACCTCCTGCATGAGCCTCAGGGCGCGCTGGCGGAGTCTCGGATCGATCAGGATGCGGTCGGTTGTCACCCCGCCCGCGGCGATGGCCAGTCCGTTGAAAGGGATATTCCAACAGAGTTTTCGCCAGAGGATGGCATCGAGGGAATCTTCCTCTCGCGCGTCAATTCCGGCATCGGCTAGCAGCTGGGCACAGGCTCGCACTCGCGCGTTGGCGGGGCCCTGTGCGGCGGCGAGACGGATGTGACCTGGCAGGGTGTTCTCGACCACACCGGGAGCGATGCGGTTGATGCAGACGAAGCAGAGCCCTGCCACGACCGGCTCGGTGCCGCGGAGCGCGGAGAGCGACTCGGCGTTACCCATGCCGTTTTGCAAGGTTAGGAGAGTCGCGCCCGGCGCAGCCAGGGGAAGCACCAGCTCGGGCAGTCGAGCGTTGGCAGTTGCCTTGGCAGCGACAATGACAAGGTCGGCTGGGCCGAGCTCCGAGGGGTCGGCCGAGACGCGGGCCAGACGGACGCGCCGCTCGCCGCTGGCATCCCGCAATAAGAGGCCCTCGCGGGCAACCCGATCGGCATCGCTTCGAGCTAGGCAGTGTACGTCGTGTCCAGCGAGAGCGAGGAGCCCAGCGTACCAGCCGCCAACTGCGCCGGTGCCGACGACGGCAATCCTCATGCTCATGTGAGACGTCGCACCGAGGAGTGGCGAGCCTCGGCGAGCTTAGCCGTGTGGTCCAGAGTGTGGTGCAGGCCGCGGCTCTCCTTGCGCTGCTGGGCACAGGTCACGATGAGTTCGGCGACGAGGACAAGGTTGCGCAGCTCGAGGAGGCGTGGCTCGACCCGGAAGTTCCAGTAATGTTCACGGACCTCCTCCGCGAGGGTGCGGATGCGGGAGGCGGCGC
Organism: Opitutia bacterium; assembly: GCA_041306485.1. Taxonomy (GTDB): domain Bacteria; phylum Verrucomicrobiota; class Verrucomicrobiia; order Opitutales; family UBA953; genus UBA8828. The sequence goes on from JBFZFD010000189.1 coordinate 2,918, forward strand.
GCGCCAGACGTTTGTCGGTCCGGATGATGCCCACGTAGTCCCACATCGCTCGGCGAAGTTCGTCCCAGTTGTGCGAGAGCACAACGCGCTCGTCGGCGTCGGACGTGCTACCCTCGACCCAAGCGGGCAGGGGGACGGTGGCAGCAGGCTGTTCACGGGCTAACCTTGCCGCCGCCTCGGCGCCATCGTGGGCAACGACGACGGCCTCGAGCAGAGAGTTAGAGGCGAGTCGGTTCGCGCCATGCAGGCCCGTGCAGGCGCACTCGCCAACGGCGAAGAGCCCCTGGATGGCGGTACGACCCGCCAAGTCCGTGGCAATCCCGCCACAGAGGTAATGGGCGGCGGGGACAACAGGGATGGATTGTCGCGAGGGGTCGATGCCAGCTCTCAAGCATGAGGCGTGGATGGTGGGGAATCGCTCCGCGAAACGCCCCTCGGCGACTCCGGTGGCGTCGAGCAGGACGTGGGCGGCGCCAGCACGCTTCATTACGGTATCGATAGCCCGCGCGACGACATCGCGTGGAGCGAGGTCGCCCTGGGGGTGGAAGTCCGCCATGAAGGCCCTCCCGGAGAGATCGCGCAGCACGGCGCCTTCGCCGCGGACCGCCTCGGAGACGAGCGCGCGGGTGCCATCAGGGGAGAAGAGCGCGGTCGGGTGAAACTGCACGAATTCCATGTCGCGAATCTCAGCTCCAGCGCGATGGGCCATGGCGATGCCGTCACCGGTGGCGATGTCGGGGTTGGTCGTGTAGAGGTAGACTTGCCCGACCCCTCCAGTGGCGAGTACGACGACCGGTGCGGAGAAGGTGGATACTCGGTTGCCGAGTGTGTCGAGGACGTAGAGGCCGCGTACCCGGTCACCGCTTTGGCCAGGCTCGGCGAGGCCGAGCTTGCCGTCGGTGATGAGGTCGACGGCGAGGTGGTGCTCGAGCATCCGGACGTTAGGCGAAGCGGAGACGGCACGCAGCAGGGCGGACTCGATGGCCCGGCCGGTCATGTCGCGGGCATGGAGGATGCGGCGGCGGGTATGCCCTCCCTCGCGACCGAGGTCATGCAGCCCGTCACCTCCACGCTCGAACTCCACTCCCCAGGCAATCAGTTCTCGCACCCGCGCGGGGCCGGCTGCGACTACTGCCTCGACCACCGCACGGTCGCAGAGGCCGTCCCCGGCGGAGAGGGTGTCGGCCACATGGCTGGCTAGACTGTCGTCCTCTGAGGTGACGCAGGCGATGCCCCCTTGTGCCCAGTTCGTATTGGAGTCGGACTTCGTCTTCTTGGTCACGATACCCACGTTCAGCCCAGCCTCGGCTAGCTTGAGCGCGAAGCTCAGGCCGCCGATGCCGCTGCCGACCACGAGGGCGTCAAAATGCGAGTCCATCGTCGAATGTTAAACAGGGGTGGGTCGGCAAACGGAAGGTCGAATTGCCTAGGATTCTAGGACGAAGGTGGCGGGACCGTCGTTCGTCAGATCTACCTTCATCTCCGCGCCGAAGACCCCGGTTTTTACTGGCCGCCCGAGCCCTGCCTCGAGAGTAGCGACCAGTTCCTCAATCAGGGGGCGTGCGACATCGGGATGGGCCGCCCGGTGGAAGGACGGCCGGTTTCCCTTCGAGAAGTCGGCCATCAGGGTGAACTGACTGACGACGAGGAGCTCGCCGCCCGTCTCGGGCAAGGCCCGGCCCATCCGCCCAGTTTCATCCTCGAAGATCCTCAGTTTGAGCACCTGGGCAGCGAGCTGGGCTGACTTGCCTCCATCATCCTCCATGCCTACCCCAACGAGCAGGAGCAGGCCAGGGCCGATGCGGGCGACCTCCGCCCCCTGGACAATGACTTTAGCGGACAAGACGCGTTGAACCACACAAAGCATCGCGAGAATATGGAACGCAAACCATTGATAGCAAGTGGTTTCTGTGAGCAACTTGACGAGGAGCCCCCCAGTGCTCAAGGTCAACGACCTTCAGTGGAAATCCTCCTCATCAGCCTATCCATCCTCGTCACGGCCGTCTTCGCCATGGCGGAGATCGCCTTGGTTTCGGCCAATCGCCAGCGCTTGGTCCAGCTCGCGGCCAAGGGGAGTCGTGGCGCGCGCGAGGCCATCGAGCTTCTCAGTCAGCCCACCCGTTTCCTCTCCACCATCGAGACAGGGGTCACCTTTGCGGCGGTCATCGGCTCTATTTATGCTGGTGCCCCTCTGGCGGATCGAATGACACCCCTCCTCGCCGTCTCTTCTGTTGAATGGATTAGCGGCCATGCGCAGGCCATCGCAGAGGGCATGGTCTCTCTGTCGATTGGCTCGGCTACCATCGTGCTCGGCTCCCTCGTGCCTAAGCGTATCGCCCTCCAGTACCCCGAGGGCATCGCGGTCTTCCTGGCCATCCCCCTGCGTTGGGTAGCTCTGGCGGCCTCGCCCCTGATCCGGGGGATGAGCTGGGTCGCCGACCTCTTCCTGCATCTTTTCGGCATCAACCGCGAGGGCAGGGGTGGGGTGAGTGAGGACGAGGTTCGGCTACTCATCGACCAAGGCATCGCCTCGGGGGTCTTCCACGAGGGTGAGCGCCGCATGGTCGCCGGAGCCCTCGCTCTCGACACGACCACGGCGGAGCAACTCATGACGCCAAGCAACCGGGTGGTCTGGCTAAATCTTGACGACACCGATGAGGTCAACTGGCGCAAGGTCGTCGCCTCTGGCCACACCTGGTTTCCGGTTTTCCGCGGCTCGCCTGATAAGGCGCTCGGTGTGGTCTCGGTGAAGCGCCTTTGGTCGAACCTTGCATTGACGGGAACTGCGGTGGTGCGCGATTTGGTCACGATGGCGCCGTCCGTCCAGCCCTCCCTGCCGGCCACTCAGTTACTCGAGCGCTTCCGCACCGATAAAATTCACCTCGCCCTGGTCGAGGACGAGTTTGGCCGGGTACGCGGGGTGGTCTCGCTCAATGACGTGCTCGAGCGCATTGTCGGCGAGCTTCCTGGGGAACTGGCGTCGGTCCGCACCCAGCGCGTGCGACGTCGCGACGACGGCTCGTGGATCATTGATGCCATGATTCCCGTCACCCAGTTCCGCGAGGCTCTGGGCCTAGCCGAGTCCCTGCCAGGCGAAGGCACGGGGCGCTTCAGCACGCTCGCTGGCTTCCTTCAGCGCGCTCTCGGTCGCCTTCCAGAGGAAGGCGACCAGGTCCTTACGCAGGGGTATGTCCTCGAGGTCGTCGACATGGATGGACATCGCGTCGACAAAGTCCTCGCGACGCGCAAGGGCTGAGCTAACGCACATTATCCTTTCGCACCGCGGCCCTCACGGGCCATATTTGTCGGCATGCCCCTCTCTGTGCGCATCATCCCCTGTCTCGACGTCCATGACGGCCGAGTGGTTAAGGGTGTTCGCTTCGAGGAGTTGCGCGACGCTGGGGACCCCGTAGCGGTCGCCGCCGCCTACGAGGGCCAGGGTGCGGACGAGCTTGTCTTCCTCGACATCACTGCCTCGAGCGACGGCCGCCGGACGATGATCGACGTAGTTGAGCGCACTGCCGACCAAGTCTTCATGCCCCTGACGGTCGGGGGAGGGTTGCGCTCCGTTGAGGACATCCGTGCGATGCTAAAGGCGGGCGCAGACAAGGTCTCGCTTAACACTTCCGCGGTCCGCGACCCCGGCTTGGTGCGCGAGGCCTCGCGGCGGTTCGGCAACCAGTGCATCGTGGTGGCAATTGATGCTAAGCGCGTGGCGCTGGGTAAGTGGGAGGTCTTCACGCACGGGGGTCGCAACGCCACCGGCATCGATGTCGTCGACTGGGCCATCCGGATGCGCGAGCATGGTGCCGGCGAGCTCCTGCTTACCAGCATGGACGCTGACGGTACCAAAGATGGCTATGATGTTCCCCTCACTCGCGCGGTCTGCGATGCGGTCGACATCCCCGTCATTGCCTCGGGTGGCGCGGGTCGACTCGAGCATCTCGCCGAGGTCCTGCGCGATGGCCATGCCAGTGCGGTTCTCGCCGCCTCGATCTTCCACTTCGGCACCTTCACCGTGCGCCAAGCGAAGGAGCACCTGCGCCATGCGGGGCTGCCTGTTAGGCTCTGAGCGAATCGCTTAGGCGAGCGAGTCGAGGATGGTCCGGAGCTTCATCTCCGTCTCGTCAGCCTCGGCCGCAGGATCTGAGCCATCAACGATGCCCGCGCCGGCGTAAGCTCGGGCTCGGTTGCCAGCAAGCTCGGCGCAGCGCAGGGCGACGAGGAGTTCGCCGGAACGACCCTCGAGCCCGACCCATCCGACGGCACCCGTGTAGAGGCCTCGGTCGTGGGGTTCGAATCCTGGAATGTAGGGCAGGGCGGCCGCCCGGGGCTTGCCACCGACAGCTGGGGTGGGATGAAGCTCTCCAGCGACTTCGAGGAAGCGGCGGTCGGGAGGGAGGGTCGCAATCACGGGTGTGCGCAGGTGCATCAGTTTGCCGAGGCGGAGTAGCTCGGGCCGAGCGGCCACCTGGCCCTCGATCCCGACGATACGCAGGCGCCGGAGGATAGAGGCGGTGACAACGTTGTGCTCACGGTTATCCTTGTCACTCGCCAGTAGGGCGTCGGCCAGGGCTGCGTCTTCGGACGGAGTGGAACCGCGCCGGGTCGTCCCCGCAACGGACTCCGTGCGTAGGGCATCGTCGCCCACCGCGAGGAGCGTCTCGGGCGTTGATCCCACCAAGCACCCAGAGGTCGTGTCGGCGAGAAAGGCGTGGCAGGCAGGATTTGAACTGCGCAGCCTGTGGAGGGTGGCGTGCGGGTCGAAGGGGCGGACGCGCCGCCAGTCGAAGGCGCGTGTGAGGACGACTTTCTCAAACGCACCCTCGCGGATGAGCTCGGTCGCTCGGCGGACGGCCGAGGGAAACCAGCTGCCACCGAGCTCCGAAAGCACGGGGTGTCCTACCGTCTCGTTGGGCTGATTCGTGCGGTAGGTGAAGCGGGCGAATCGCTGGGCGCGTTCGGCGAGTGCGACATCGGCGCCAGCCCCGGCCTTGGCCGCGAGGATGACGGTGGTCCGGCCACCCGAGCAGATCAGCTGCCAGGCGGGGAGGAAGAGCCGCGAGGACAAGCCCTCATCCCCTGAGCCGGCGGAGAAGGGAAAGCGCGCGCAGATCCGAGGAGCTAGGCCAACAGAATGCAGCCCAGAGGAGAGGCTCTTCAGCCACTCATCAGCAGCGGCGAAGCGATTCGCACCTCGTCCCTCCCATTGGGCGATTGGCTCGCCAGCCGCGAAGGCTATGCCCCGGGCAGGTGTCTCCATGTAGGCGGAGGGACCGCACGGCGAGAGGGTCTCAAGTACGGCGAGGGGGTCGAGGTTGGGTACCTCGAGCGCGAGGGTAAGGTAGCCCATCCCGGTAGAATTACCTGTGGCCTCGCGGAGGGCTTGGCGGAGCGAGTCAGCGAGGACCGGGGTCATGGCCTCATGCTGGCAGGTTCGGGGATTGAGGCAAATGCTCAGCTCAAACGCTCGGAGCCGCGGGGGCATCGAGGGGAGGGAAGAGGATGTCTTTTTCGGCGAGGGTACGCCCCGTCCCTAGGGCGGACCACTCGAGGGTACCGGTGAAGGTCTCCGCGGGTGGAAGCCCGAGGTCGGCGAGGAGCCTAGCGGAGAGCGTCGGCATGACCGGGGTCAAGCAGGTCGCAACGAGACGCAGCCCCTCACCGACATGGGCGAGGCAGCTCTCGAGGCGGGCGCGGTCAGCCGGCTCGGCGGACTTGCCGAGCTTCCAAGGCGCGCGGGTGTCGACATAGGCGTTGAGCGCGCGGATGAAGACCCAGAGTTCCTCGAGGGACTCCTTAAGCTGATGGTCGGCAGAGAGGGCAAGGTACCTCGTTCCGGTCGAGGACCAGAGGGTACGCAGGTCGACCTCGAGCTGTTCGTCGGAGGCGGGGGCAGGGAGTTTGCCGCCGGTGTAGCGTCCGGCCATGTTGAGCAGGCGGTTGACGAGGTTGCCAAGGTCGTTGCCGAGGTCGGTGCGGTAGCGGATGCGGAAGAGTTCGAGAGTGAACTCGCTGTCTTGGCCAAGCGTCATCTCGCGCATGAGGAAATACCGCAGCGGATCCGCGCCATGGTCGCGGGCGAGAGATAGGGCATCCAGGGGCTGAGCGGCAGGCGCTCCCTCCGCGGCAGGCTCACGCGTCTTGGATACCTTGGAGCCCCCCATCGTCCACCAGCCGTGGACGAGCAGTCGACGGGGCGGTTCGAGGCCTAGGGCCTTGAGCATGCAGGGCCAGTAGACGGCGTGCGGGGGGACGAGGATGTCCTTGCCAATGACATGGACGTCGGCCGGCCAGAGGCCTTTGTCGGCGACCGCTGAGTAGTAATTGGTGAGCGCGTCGAACCAGACGTAGGTGACGAAGTCCCGGTCGAACGGAAGCTCGATGCCCCAATTGAGTCGAGTCTTCGGCCGGGAGATACAAAGGTCGTTGATGGGCTCGCGGAGGAATTCCAGCACCTGCTTTTGTCGGAAGCGTGGATAGATGAAGTCGGGGTGGGTCTCGAGGTGCTCGATCAGCCAGGGCTGGAACTGCGAGAGCCGGAAGAAGTAGTTGGCCTCGGTCAACTGAACGACCTCGCCAAGGAGTGCGGGCCAGGTGCCATCGGGTAGGCGGTCCTTCTCGAGGAGGAACTGCTCCTGGCGGACGGAATAGAAGCCGGTGTACTCCGCGCGGTAGATGAGCCCGGCGTCGAAGAGCTTCTGCAGGGATTCCTGCACGACCTTGATGTGGCGTGGCTCGGTGGTGCGGATGTAGTCGTCGTTCGAGATACCGAGCAACACGAGCATGCCGCGGAAGAGGTCGGCGACACCGTCGCAGTGGGCTTGCGGTTCGATGCCAGCCTTGCGGGCGGTCTGCTCGACCTTTTGCCCGTGCTCATCGAGCCCGGTGAGGAAGTGGACATGGTCGCCGCGCATGCGGCGATGGCGGGCGATGACATCGGCGAGCACCTTCTCGTAGGCATGGCCGAGGTGCGGTGCGCCATTGGCGTAGTCGATCGCAGTGGTGAGGTAGAAGCTGGCCATGGGGCGGTTACAACCGTGTCGAAAGGACGCTCCCGCGCAAGGGCAGGAGTCGGTGACTGGGCTCAGGCCCGGACGACCTCGGGCTCGTAGGCGATCTCGAGGCCGTAGGACTGCCCAGCGCGTAGCCCCAGCGAGTTGGCCCGCTCGAGGACCTGGTAATGGTGGATCTTACCCCAACAGGTGCGATGCCGGGGGTCCTCGGTGACCGTAACGACCTCGCCCCAAGAGCAGCCAAAGTCGTCCCGGATGACCTCGCAGCGATGAAGGTTCTCGCCGAGCGAGTAACTTCCGTGGGGGCTAAGGAGGGAATGCGGCGAGGCGATGGGTAGCGCGAGGCGCACGGTGTCGAGGGAGAAGGCGACGCGGGCAAGCAGGTTAAATCGGCCAATCATACGCCCCCCGTTGAACTCCCACTCCACCCTCATGCTCCCCATGCCAGGCAAGAGGATCTCGTTGAGGTCAATCAGCTCGGGTTGTTCGTAGCGGAAGAGGTAGGCCCCGCGGCTTCCGATCGAGACCTGGGCGTTACGACCATAGAAGGAGGGCGTGACCGTGCGGTCGCCGATCTGGAATTCAGGAATGAAGCAGGGTTGGGCGATGTTGGCCGGCCAGTCCATCACCCCGGGCATGTGGGGAAAGGCGAGGGAGTCGGACATGCCACGTCGGCCCCCGGAAACCAAGGGGAGTTGGACGAAGAGCCCGGTGGCGGCATCGCTGTAGACGCACAGACCCTGTTCCTTGCCATTGTCCTTCGCACGATCGAAGGAGAAGTAGCGGCAGGCGACCGAACCGACGATGGGCGCGTTTGAGGGAAGTTGGCCCCCGATGGTCTTGGCCAGTCGGGACCACTGGCAAAGGTAGCGGGCGGCGTCGAAGTTGGCCATGCGCGTGGTATGGCCAGGGATGGTGTCGCGCTCGGCGTCGCGGATGACCATGACACCGTGCTCAAGGTCTACGAAGCTACCGAAGAGGCAGGTGAAGAGCCGACGCACGAGGTCGCGCACCTGGGGCTCCTTCTCGGCTGGCACCCATTTGTCGCGCAGGGCCTGCAGCAGAACGGAGATGGGGTGCATCTGCCCATAGGCGCCGATGCCCCGACCGTAGGACCAGCCCATGCCGTCCTCCCGGGTAGATTCTAGGAGTATGCGCACGTACTTCTCCGCGGGTGTCCTCAACTTCGGGAGCATGGCATCGCGCACCGAGAGGTTGGCGTGGAGCTGGAGCGCTTGGCGGGCGAAAATAAGGGCAACGAGTCCGTAGAGGTCGTAGCAACCTCCTAGGGTACCGTCCGCCTTGGAGCCGGGTGCGTCGTCGAGGAAGCCCCCGGTGCCACGGGCGGCAATCCCCTCGATCATACGGTCGACGAGGGCGCCGGTCTCATCGACCTTGGTCATCCCGAGGGAGAATCGGCAGACAGCCTTGGCAATGTCGAAGGCCTGGAAGTGGTTGTCATGCGTGCCTCCTTGGGCAAGCCGCTCGGCGATGGTGGCCCTGGTCCCGGCGTCGAGGCGGTCCCAGACGATATTGCGATCCTTGGAGGCGCCAAAGGAAAGAAGGCCTAGGCAGGCATAGGCCAAGCCGTTGTCGGACCCCTCCCTCAGCTCGAGTTGGGCACGGATACAACGGGCGGCGAGCTCGACGAGGTCGGTCTTGCCCAGGACGGTCTCGTTGGTCGCGCGGAAGTACTCACCAATAGCCAAGGCCACGTGGCCGGGCTCATCCGCGCGCATCGACTCACCGTCTACCGGGGAAACGCGCCCATCCGGGCCGACCGCGGCCAGGTTCTGCTGGAGCAGCGATTTCGCGAGGTCGATACACTGATTGGCAAGGTTCAGCATCCGTAAAGTTGGACGCTTGAAGCCGCTCATCGGGCTTGTCAATCTCCGCTCGTAAAAAGTATGCAAAAGCGCTGCCCAAGTGCCTAGGCAAGAGGCCTATCTGGCTTAGCCAGCATCCCTCACTTACCCTTTCTCCTTGGTTAAGGCAGCCGGCGTAACTACCCTTCGTAGATGGGTATATCCCCCCATATACCGCCGGGCGTCGCTGTCCCTCTCGCCGAGGTTCGCTCCCGTCGTCTAGGCTACTGGAAGCGCATCGGTGGGGAGGGGTTGGTCTTCTCACTCCTCTTTCACGGCCTCCTCCTCGTTGTCTTCGCTGCCTGGGTGATTGTGACCATCACGGACGAGGCCAAGACCGACCCTGAGACCTTCGCTACGGGCTCTGGGGGTGGCAGCAAGGGCGAGCGAGCCAAGGTCTACGAGCACAAGATGACCCCGCGAAATGCCCGGGATGTCACTCGCAGTTCCGCCCGAATCACCTCCAAGTCGGCGACTGCCTCGGTGGCGCTGCCAGATCTCCCCACCACCTCTGCGCCTTCGCTCATGGCCGGGCTCTCTGGCGGTGGTTCTTCCAAGGGTTTCGGGGGAGGATCAGGGGGAGGT
>JBFZFD010000190.1:0-5273 GCA_041306485.1 Opitutia bacterium
CTACCCCCTCCTGACCGCGCCTGGCAGCCCTTCGACACCCGTCGCTGGGATGAGGGTGCCGCCCGCCACCTGCTCCGCCGCCTCGGCTTCAGCGCCACGCCCGTAGCCACCGCCCAGGCCCTACGCGAGGGTCCTGCGATGACAGTTCGCCGGGCCTTTGCCGTCGTTCGGCCCATGCCGATGCCCGAGAAGCTGGCCGACCTCTCCGAGGACGGGGAAAAGATGCGCGAGAAAATCCGCACGCTCACCCCGGAGGAAAGGAGAGAGTTCGTGCAAGAGCTCCGCCGGATGTCGGAGGGCGCCATGCGCGACTATAATGTCGAGTGGCTCGAGTTCGCCCGTCGGCCCGAGTTAAGCGCCCAGGAGAAGTTTGTCGTCTTCCTGCAGGACATCTTCGTGGTCAACCACGAGAAGATTAAACGATCCGAGGTGCTCTTTGATTACCAGGCCACCATCCGCGCACAGCTCGACAAAGACTACGGCTCTCTCGTCCGCGCGGTGATGAAGCATCCCGCAATGGTCGACTTCCTCGACCTTAACCAAAATCGCAAGGGCAAGCCCAACGAGAACTTCGCCCGCGAGCTCTTCGAGCTCTTCTGCCTCGGCGAGGGCAACTACACCGAGTCGGACGTGAAGGAAGCCGCCCGCGCCATGACCGGGGTGACTCTCCGACGCGGCACTTTCTTGGTCGACCCCAAGCAGCATGACGACGGCGAAAAGGTTATCTTCGGCCAGAAGGGCAAGTGGAACCCCGATACCCTCGTCGACCTGACCCTCCGCCAGCCAGCCGCGGCGGCCTACGCGCCCCAAGAGATGATCAAGTTCTACCTCGCGGCGGAGGGCCTACCTCGGGCCTACGCCGAGTCCTTCGGCCGAGTCTGGCGGCAGTCCGGCCTGCGCCTCTCTGAGCTGCCGCGCATCCTCTTCAACTCGGAGATTTTCTACCATCCCGCCTTCCGCGGAAGGCTGATCAAGTCGCCCATCGCCTTCTACCTCGGTCTTTGCCAAGACCTCGGGGTCGACGTCGTCCCCTACCCCGCGCCAGTGGTCAACGCCATGCGCTCGATGGGACAACCCTTCTTCAACCCGCCCAACGTACGTGGCTGGATCTACGGTCGTAACTGGATCAGTTCCACCACCCTAGCGGCCCGACGCTCCGTCGCACGCAGCCTCTTCAACCCCGTCAACGAGGAGCGGCTCAACGCCGACGAGCAGGAGGCGCTGAAGGTCGCGCGCGCGGCTGGTCGCGGAAACTACGTGGTCACCCCCGACCGCCTGGAGTACCTCGCCCAAAATCGCACCGATGCAGAGATTGTGCAGCATCTCTGCAATTATTTCCTACCCGCACCGGTCAGCCCCGAGTTCCGTAAGGTGCTCGAGTCGCACCTCAAGCCTGACAAGATGCGCGTGCGCAGCATGCAGGAGGCCATCGTCGCCATCCTCCAAGCCCCCCTCTACCAACTTTCCTAAAAACCATGAGCCTCACGCCTAAGACCCGCCGGGAGTTCCTCGCCCAATCTGGAGGCGGCCTCGGTCTCATCGCCTTCGCGGGCTTCGCCCCCTCCTTCCTCGTCCAATCGATCAAGGCGGAGACGCCCAAGGCCGAGAAGGATCGCTCCATCCTCGTGCTCATCCAGCTCGCGGGCGGTAACGACGGCCTCAACACCGTCGTCCACCACGAGAACGACGGCTATCACCGCCTCCGCCCCAACTTGGCCCTCCGTCCCTCCGCCGGCCTGCTCAAGGTCGACGACCGTATCTCCCTCCACCCCTCGATGGGCAAGATGCATGCCCTACTTAAAGAGGGGAAGCTCGGGGTCGTGCAGAACGTCGGCTACCCCAACCCCAACCGCTCGCACTTCCGCTCAACTGAAATCTGGGAGACCGCGTCCGACAGCGACAAGGTCGCCTACGACGGGTGGCTCGGGCGCTACTTCGACGCCGATTGCTCGGGGTCGCCCTCCAAGGACCCCCTCGCCATCCACGGCGGCAGCGTCCTGCCCCAGTCCTTCCAATCTACGCGCAATCACAACATCTTCGGACTCGGCGGCAGCAGCGGTCGAGGTAGCCGCAAGGGCAGCAAGTCCGCCTCCGGGGGCAAGGAGGAGACCGAGTTGCTCATGGATCTCAACGCGGCGCAGCTGCCCGGGGTCAACCCCACTGATCCGGCCGACAACACCCACTACCTTCGCCACGCTATGATGGATGCCCTCCTTACCGAGAGCCGCGTGGGCGAGACCATCGCCAACTACAAGCCCTCCGTGGCCTACCCCACGAACAACCTTGGCCAGTCGCTCCAGCGCATCGCTGCATTGATTGCCTCCGGGATGGAGACCCGCGTCTATTACGCCACGCTCGGCGGCTTCGACACCCACGCCAACCAGCTCGGCCGCCACGCGCAGTTGCTACGCGACCTGAGCGACTCGCTCGCCGCCTTCCAGGGCGACCTCGAGAAGAAGAAGCTCGACCGCCAAGTCCTGACCATGACCTTCTCGGAGTTCGGACGGACCGCACGTGAGAACTCCACGGTGGGCACCGACCACGGGACCGCCGCGCCGCTCTTCGTGATGCACACCGGAATCAAGCAGGCGGTCGTGGGCACCCCCCCGAGCCTCAACCTCGAGCAGGGCAAGGATGTGACCTTCTCCACGGACTTCCGCCAGGTCTACGGCACCATCCTCAAGGGCTTCCTCAAGGCCGATCCGACCAACGTCCTCGGCAAGACCCCGCACAAGGACCTCGGCTTCGTCTGAGAGCCGTCCTGACTCGACGAGGAAGGTCGGAGTCACACGCGGCGCTCCTCCTGCCTGTGGGGCTTAGCCAGCCACACCTTTTCGCTTGCCCCGGGCATGACGTGCCTCATCTTGAACCTTCCGCTGTATTGCAGGGTGGAGCAGCCCGGTTAGCTCGTCAGGCTCATAACCTGAAGGTCGTAGGTTCAAATCCTACCCCTGCACCCAGCGGACGTTCAGCCAATGCCCCGTTTTTACGGGAATTTGACATTTGGCGCCGGCGCTGATGAACCCTGATAAAAGGCCAATAGGGGGCTCTAACGAGGCCCAGGCGCGGTCATCGTGCGAGAAAACCTCCATTATCACTTGCATTATACCCCTACTTATCCACATTGAATCCATCATCTCCTACGGGAGATGGGGTAAGTTAGATAAAAGTAGAAAACAAAGGCGGGCTACGTAGGGGTACGTAGCCCGCCTCCTTTTTAGGCGAGTGAGCCGGAAGGCTTCAGCCTCCGGTCATCTGCGTGATCAGCGTGATGAGCGGGAGGAACATCGCGAGCACGATGGTACCAACGACGACCGCCAGGAAGACGATGAGCACGGGCTCAATGATCGAGGTGAGCGCGCCGACCGCGTTGTCGACCTCTTCGTCGTAAATATCGGCCACGCGATTGAGCATCTCGGGCAGCTGGCCAGTCTCCTCGCCCACCTGGATCATCGAAGTGACCATCTGAGGGAAGACGCCGGATTGCTCGAGCGGCACAGAGAGGGGCTCCCCGTCGCGCACGCGGTCATGCACGCGCTCGAGCGAGTCGGCGATGACGACGTTGGAGAGCGTATCGCGGGTGATGTTGATCGACTGCAGGATGGGCACGCCCGAGGACATCAGGGTACCGAAGGTGCGGGCGAAACGCGAGACGGTGACAATCTGCACGAAGCCGCCGATTTTGGGGAGGCGGAACAGTAAGCGGTCAAAGACCTGCTTGCCGGCCTTGCTGCCCAGCCAGGACTTGGCAGCGATGTAGCCGCCGAAGATCACCCCGTAGGCGATGACTGGGCGGAGGAGACCGGCGACGGACATCTCGGAGGGCAGCATCCAATTCTGGAGGAAGGAAGAGATGCCAATGACGAAGGCTGTGAGCGGGGGCATCGCGGTCTTCTGGGCCGCGAGCAGGTTCTGGAAGGCAGGGACAACCTTGACCAGTAGCACGATGACGATGACCACGGCCACGGAGACGACGACCGCAGGGTAGACCATGGCGGACTTGACCTTCTTCTGGATGCGCTGGGCCTTTTCCCGGAATCCCGCCAATCGACCCAGCACCTTGTCGAGCACGCCGCCAGCCTCGCCGGCTTTGACCATGTTGACGAAGAGGCGGTCAAAGGCCTTGGGGTGGGCGGCGAGCGCCTCGGAGAAGTTATTACCCTGGGAGACACTGTCGGAGATCTGGCCGAGGATGTCCTTGAAGAGGAGGTTGCGCTCCTGCTTGTGGATGAGCTCGAGGGCACGCAGCAGAGGCAGGCCAGCGGTGAGCAAGGTGGCGAGCTGACGGGCCATGGTCGTGACCTCGTCGGGCGTCACCTTGGCGCCGAAGCGGAAGCCCTTGGACGGGGCGGCGGCCGCAGCAACGGGCTTGGGGGCGCCGGCGTCGCCCGAGAGGGCGGTCACCATCAGGCCCTTGGCCATGAGCTTCTTGCGAGCATCGTCGGCGGAGTCGGCGTCGACCTTTCCGGTGGCCTGCTGGCCGCTGCGATCGATGGCGGTATACTTGAACTCGGGCATGGGGGTGTGGGGGGTAAGGATCAGGTGTACTTGAGGACCTCGTCGATGGTGGTCTGCCCGTCGAATATGGCCCGCAGGCCATCGTCACGCAAGGTTCGCATGCCAAACTCGATGGATTTCTGCTTCAAGACGAGGGTCGGTGACTTCTTGGTGATGAGCTCCCGGAGGGGGTCATTGACGATCATCAGCTCGAAGAGACCCTGGCGGCCCTTGTAGCCCGACTTATTGCACTCGGGGCAGCCCTTACCGAAGAAGAACTGCTTATTGGCGATTTCGACGGGGTCGACCTGAAGGAGGGCTACGGTCTCCTGGTCGGGCTCGAAGGCGACGCGGCAGTTCTTGCAGATGCGCCGAAGGAGGCGCTGGCCGAGCACGCCCTCGATGGCAGCCGAGATAAGGAAGGGCTCGAGGCCCATGTCGATCAAGCGCGTGATGGCGCCCGGGGCGTCGTTAGTGTGGAGGGTGGAGAGCACCACGTGGCCAGTGAGCGAGGCCTGGACGGCGATTTGGGCGGTCTCGAGATCGCGGATTTCGCCGACCATGATGGTGTCGGGATCCTGGCGGAGGAAAGAGCGAAGGGCAGCGGCGAAGGTCAGGCCAACCTGGTGGTTGATCGGGACCTGCATGATGCCTTCGACCTCATACTCGACCGGATCCTCGGCAGTGAGGATCTTCATGTCCTCGGTATTCACCTCACGCAGGGCCGAGTAGAGAGTGGTGGTCTTACCCGAACCGGTAGGACCCGTGACAATGAA
>JBFZFD010000191.1:0-2622 GCA_041306485.1 Opitutia bacterium
GAATTAATACGGTGCAGGGTGGGTTTGGGGCGTGGCTTGGTCTGTTTCTCCCATTCCCCCGGACCCTGGTCCCCCATTCCCCTTTCCTCATAAAGAAACTGAAACGAGCGTTAGCGAGTTCTCGCCCGCTAACACCGCTAACACCGTCAACCTAGTCCCACCCAAAGAACGCCCGTGCGTTGGCGGTGGTCTGGGCGGCGAGGGCCGCAGGGTCCATGTTGAGTACCTCGGCGGCGGTGGCGAGAGTCTCGGGGAGGAAGGCGGAGTGGTTGTCGCGCCCGCGATGGGACTGCGGGGCGAGGTAGGGGGCGTCGGTCTCGAGCATGAGATGGTCGGGCCCGAGAAAGGCGAGGGCGGCCCGGGTTACGGTGGACTTCGGGTAGGTCAGCACGCCGGTGAAGGAGGCGCGGCCTCCGCGACGGGAGAGCTCGCGGGCGCACTCCACGCTCTCGGTGAAGCAATGGAAAACGACCTTACGCCAGTCGACCCGGCTGGCGTCGATGAGGCGGACGCAGTCGTGGAAGGCGGAGCGGGAGTGAATGACTACTGGGCAGTCGAGCTCGTGGGCGAGCGCGAGTTGGCGACGGAAGGCCTCGTGTTGGCGGGCCTTGGCGGCTTCGGCCTCGGCGGGGTCGGCGGGGAGGCGGAAGTAATCGAGGCCGATCTCGCCGAGGGCGGCGGGTGTGGTGGTGTCGGCGAAGTACGACCCGAGTGCCATCAAGGTGTCCTCGAAGCCCTCCTCGACGTGGTTGGGATGGAGACCGACAGTGTGCCGGACGTAGCCCGGGTTGGCCGCGGCGAGGTCACGGTAGAGTGTCCAGTCGTCGAGGTCGGTCCCGATGGCCACGAGTCCAACGACTCCTGCGGCCTCAGCTTCGGCCCGGTAGGCTGCGAAGGTGCCGGCGCGGGCGGCCTCGGCCGGGTGGCAATGGGAGTCGATGAGCACGCCGTCGGGGCTCACGCCTTGGCGAGAGCGGCCTCGAGGTCGGCGAGGATGTCCTCGATGTCCTCGATGCCGACAGAGAGCCGGACGTAGTCGTCGGTCACGCCTGCGGCGTCCCGCTCCTGGGCGCTCAGTTGGGAGTGGGTGGTCGAGGCCGGGTGGATGGCGAGGGAGCGGGCGTCGCCGATGTTGGCGACGTGGCTGTGCAACTGGAGAGCATCGATGAACTTCCTGCCGCCCTCCAAGCCGGACTTGAGTCCGAAGCCGACGAGGCCGCCGAAGCCGTTGGACAGGTAGCGCTTGGCGAGGTCGTGGTAGCGCGAGGACTTGAGGCCAGGGTAGTTGACCCACTTCACCTTCGGATGGGCCTCAAGGAACTCGGCGACCTTGAGCGCGTTGGCGCAGTGGCGCTCGACGCGGAGGTGTAGGGTCTCCACGCCTTGCAGAAGGAGGAAGGCGTTGAAGGGCGAGAGCGTACTGCCCACATCGCGCAGGAACTGCAGGCGCATCTTGAGGGCGAAGGCGATGTTGGCGCCGCCGGCGGGAGGGAAGGCCTTGAAGGCTTCCCAGTGGACGAGCCCGTGGTAGGAGGGGTCGGGCTCAGTGAAGCCGGGGAACCTGCCGTTACCCCAGTCGAAGTTGCCGCCGTCGACCACGATGCCGCCGATGCTGGTGCCGTGGCCGCCGAGGTACTTGGTGGCCGAGTGGACGATCACGTTGGCGCCATGCTCAAACGGACGGTTGAGGTAAGGCGAGAGGGCGGTGTTATCGATGATCAGGGGGACTCCCACCTCCTTGGCAATCTTGGCGACCTCAGCGAAGGGGAAGATGTTGAGCCGGGGGTTGCCTAGGCCCTCGCCGTAGAAGGCCTTGGTGTTCTTGCGGACGGCCTTGCGGAAGTTCTCCGGTTCGTCGCCGTCGACGAACGAGACCTCGATGCCCAGCTTGGGCAGGGTGTAGTGGAAGAGGTTGTAGGTGCCGCCGTAGAGTTGGGAGACGGAGACGATGTGGTCGCCGGCTCCGGCGAGGTTGAGGATGGCGCCGGTGATGGCGGCTTGGCCCGAGCTGTGGGCGAGGGCGGCCGTCCCGCCTTCGAGCGCCGCGAGCCGTTGCTCGAGGACGTCGGTGGTCGGGTTCATGATCCGGGTGTAGATGTTGCCGAGCTCCTTCAAGGCGAAGAGGTTCGCCGCGTGCTCCGTGTCGCGGAACTGGTAGGAGGTGGTCTGATAGATCGGCACGGCGCGCGACCCGGTGGTGGGGTCGGGCTTCTGGCCGGCGTGGAGAGATTTGGTTCCGAGGCGCATGGGAGAGTTGGCGGTATTGGCGGTGTGAGCGGTGACTGCTGTGTTGGCGGGAAGGGGAATTAAGAATTAAAAATTAAGAATTAAGAACCACGATTTTGTGGTGGGGAGTCGATGGTAAGGGGGCGGGGATTGCAACGGGGTTTGAAGGGTGGCAGGCAATCCCGCTTGCCAGCGGGTAGAGGGAAGGGCAGGATGGATTTCATGCGTATTGCCTGCGGTCGCTCGATACACCCGATAGCCGAGGCCGGCGCCCGCTGAGCGGGTTGCCCGGCCAAGACCGACCCTTTAAGGGCCTGTAGCTCAATGGTTAGAGCAGGGGACTCATAATCCCTTGGTTCCGGGTTCAAGTCCCGGCGGGCCCACCTCCTTTTCTTC
>JBFZFD010000192.1:0-4225 GCA_041306485.1 Opitutia bacterium
AAGATTTCACAAGGGGGCGTGGGAGCTCCCCTTGCTGTGCCTGGACAAACCGGTGGTGGTCGCGACAGGACTCGAACCTGTGACATCCACAATGTGAATGTGGCGCTCTAACCAACTGAGCTACGCGACCGACTCACCGGATGGCAGAGGCAAGGGATTCGGCCGCCCGGGGCAAGGAAAAGCCGCCGTCAGCCCGCCTTCGCTGCACCGCTGTCCGCTTCCCCCGCCTCGTAGCGAGCGATCCATGCTCTCGACCAGGGGGTGAAGTCACCCGCCTCGAGGTGTTGGCGCGCTTGGGCCATCAGGTCCTGGTAAAAGTGGATATTGTGCACCGAGAGTAGGGTGCCGCCGAGCATCTCGCCGGCATGGTGGAGGTGA
Organism: Opitutia bacterium; assembly: GCA_041306485.1. Lineage (GTDB taxonomy): Bacteria > Verrucomicrobiota > Verrucomicrobiia > Opitutales > UBA953 > UBA8828. The sequence continues at coordinate 379 of JBFZFD010000192.1, forward strand.
CGGAGGTAAGCTCGGCTGAAGTCCCTGCAAGCCAGGTTATCCATTCCCTCGACGAGCGGGCGGTGGTCATCCTTGAAGCGCTCGTTGCCAATGTTGAGCCTGCCGTCCGGGGTGAAGACGGTACCATGGCGGGCGAGCCGGGTGGGCATCACGCAATCAAACATGTCGGCCCCGAGGGCGATCATGCGCAGGAGCTGGGTTGGGGTGCCAACTCCCATCACATAGCGTGGCTTGTCTGCGGGCAGGCGCGGGGCAGCAATGCCGACTTGGCGCAGCATCTCCTCCTCGGGCTCGCCCACGGAGACGCCACCGATAGCGTGTCCGGGGAAGCCCAGCGCGCCGAGCTCCTCGGCGCAGCGGATACGCAAGTCTTCGTGGATGGAGCCCTGGTTGATGGCGAAGAGGTGGCGGCCAGAGGCAAGGAAGCCGCTGTCCTCGGCGAGGCGGAGCATTTCGCGGGCCCAGCGGAGGGTGCGCTCCACCGCGACCTCGCAGGCGGCGCGCTCGCAGGGCCAGGGCGGGCACTCGTCGAGGACCATGGCGATGTCCGACCCCAGTGCATCCTGGATGTCGAGGCATTCCTTCACGTCGAGGAAGAGGGGCGCGCCGTCGAGGTGCGACTGGAAGCGGATACCCTCGTCGGTAATCGTACGCAACTTGGCCAGGGAGAATACCTGGAAGCCACCGCTGTCGGTCAGGATAGGTCCATCCCAGCCCATAAAGCGGTGCAGACCGCCCGCGGCGCGGACGATGTGTCGCCCGGGCCGAAGGTTGAGGTGGTAGGTGTTGCCAAGGAGGATTTGGGCGCCGGTCTCGCGGACCTGCCCAGGGGTAAGTCCCTTGACCGTGCCCTGGGTCCCCACCGGCATGAAGACGGGAGTCTGGACGAGGCCGTGGTTGGTGCGGAGCTCTCCGCGGCGTGCAGCCGAGGCCGAGTCCTTCCCCAACAGGCGGAAGTCGCTCATCGGCGATCGGGCAGGAACTCCAGTGCCCGACCGCGAGGGGCGTCCTCGCGCAGCTTGCCATCCTCCCAAGCCACCTCGCCGTTGACCACTGTCATTTGCACGGTGGAGCTGAAGGTGTGGCCCTCGAGGGGTGACCAGCCGCACTTGTAGAGTAGGCTCTCGCGCTTGACTACGGTGGGAAGGTTGGGATCGATGAGGACGAGGTCAGCCCACATCCCCGGCCGGATGAAGCCGCGGTCGACGACGCCAAAGAGTTCGGCGGGAGCGTGGCAGGCACGTGTGACCAGCGTCTCGAGCGGGAGTACGCCCTCCTTCCACATATCGAGCAGCATGAGCAAGCTGTGCTGGATGAGGGGCAGCCCCGAGGGAGCCTTGAAATAAGGCTGGGCCTTTTCCTCGGCGGTGTGGGGGGCGTGGTCGGTCGCGAGGACGTCGATGCGGCCCTCGGCCACCGCTCGGCGGATGGCGGCGCGGTCGGCTGGCTCCTTGATGGAGGGGTTGCACTTGATGCGGTTGCCGAGCCGCGCGTAGTCCCGGTCATCGAACCAGAGATGGTGTGCGCAGGCCTCGGCTGTCACGCGCTTGCCCTTGACTGGGCCGGGGGCGAAGAGGGAGGCCTCTTGGGAGGTGGTGATGTGGAGGACATGTAGCCGGGCGTTGGTCCGGCGGGCCAAGTTGATGGCCATCAGGGTGGACTTGTAGCAGGCCTCAGCCGACCGGATGCGCGCGTGCTCGGCGGCGGGTACGTCCTCTCCCCACCGCCCGCGGGCGGTGGCCTCGGCCCCGCGGATCATGGTGTTGTCCTCGCAATGCGTGGCGATGGGCACGGGGGCCTTGGCGAAGATACGCTCGAGGATGGCCGGCTCGTCGACCAGCAAGTCGCCGGTGGAGGAACCTAAAAAGATTTTGACCCCGCAAACTCGGCGGGTGTCGATTCGCTTAATCTCCTCGAGGTTGTGCGGGGTGGCGCCGAGGAAGAAGGAGAAGTTGGCCGGCGAGACCGCCCCGGCCCGGGCCATCTTGGCCTCGAGTGCTTCGCTGGTGACGGTGTTGGGGATGGTGTTAGGCATCTCCATGAAGGAGGTGACACCCCCAGCCACGGCTGCCCGTGATTCCGTGGCAATCTCGGCCTTGTGGGTGAGGCCCGGCTCGCGGAAATGGACCTGGTCGTCGATCAATCCCGGCAGGAGCAGGCGGCCTCGCGCGTCGACCTCCCGGTCGGCCCCTCCGGCGATTGAGCCAACCTCTACGATGCGGCCGTCACGGACGAGCACGTCGGCTACCCGTCGTGTGCCATCGGTGACAACCTCGGCTTGTCGGAAGAGCAGGGAACCCATGGCCCCATCCCAGCCGATGGCGGCTGGATAAGCAAGCGGGAGGTGAGGGTCAGATGACCGTTCCCTCGGGCCGGACAATGCCCTCGGGGTTCATATCCTGCCCGTTAACGCGGAATTGGAAGACGCCGTTCTTGTCGAACTCGCGCTCGTACTCGACGATCTGCTTCTTCTCGTCCGGGTAGAGGCGGTTTTTCAGGTCAATCAGCTCACGGATGAGCTTCCGGCATTCCTCGGCCGGGGGCGCCACGTTCTCCTTAGTCACCGGGTGCTGCAGGTTGGAGATGACCTTGAAGGCCTCCTCCTCGCCCTCGGGACCCTTGATGGCTGCGTTCCAGAGGAGCTGGGAGATGTTGGTCGCCCCGATGATGGCTTGGCGGTTTTCGTGGACCGCCTTTTGGCCGACCGGCCGGGCATCGAGCAGCCCCTTGAGGAGGCCCGTCTCCATGGTGTAATGCCGCCACTTGTTGCCGAGGGCGGTGTCGTGACGGATGCGGAAGTTGGGGGCGACCTGGCGCTGGAGCAGGGCCTTGGGCACGAAGCCGATGGGCTTGGCGCGGGGATTACCGAAGGCTCCGACGGTGCGGTTGCGGGAACGGGGGGCGGACATGGGGCGTACCTCTAGGAAAAGGGACGGGCATCCGGGGGCAAGGAGGATTGGATGCCGGTAGGGCCCAAAATTGTCTTTAGCACGGTCGCGGGCATGCCCATGCTCCCCTCACTTCCGTGGCCGACTACAGTAAAATCCTCGCCGCCCATCGTCGCAGTCAGCTGGCCGAGCCCATCGCCCTTCCCCGGGGTACTCACCGCTTCTTCGCCACCGAGCTGGTGCCCCTGCCGGTCGAGAAGGTATTCCCCTTCTTCTCTGAGGCTAGCAACCTAGAGGCCATCACGCCACCGGAGTTGCGCTTCCGTATCCTCACGCCCGCTCCCGTCCAGATGCGCGAGGGCGCCCTCATCGATTATCAGCTGAAGTTGCACGGCATCGGGTTCCGCTGGCGCACGCGCATCGCCCACTGGGATCCGCCGCACGGCTTCGTCGACGAGCAGCTCAAGGGGCCCTACGCCTTCTGGCACCACACCCACAACTTCTACGATGAAGGTGGTAAGACGCGGATGGACGACGAGGTGCTCTATCGTCTCCCGCTCTGGCCAGTTGGCGAGGTCGCCTATCCCTGGGTCAGCCGCCAGATCGAGCGTATCTTCGCCTACCGCAAGAGGAAGATCCGCCAGCTCCTCGGTCTAGCCTAAGCCTCAGCGGGGCTTGGCGGGGAAGTCGGTCTCGCGTCGGCCGGCCCAGGCAATACCGCGGATAAGCAACTCGCGTACGTCGGGTCGCGCGAAGTTGGCGTAGCGGTGGCCGGGTACGAAGACGAAGGCACGCTGTGCCCCGGGCCTCTCGTAGGCCCAAACTTGGGGCTGCCACTCGAAGCCCTCGCCCTTGCGTCGGGGCGTCGGCGCGGTCGCCACCACTTGGATGTCGGGCCGCAGGTCGAGGTCGTAGTAGATTTCATCGTCCATCCCGAAGTCCGCCACGCCCTTGCCCAG
>JBFZFD010000193.1:0-9744 GCA_041306485.1 Opitutia bacterium
ACCGCTCCTACGCTACCCTGCAGGGAGTCGACCGCATCGTGCCAGTCGACATTTACATCTCCGGCTGCCCGCCCCGCCCCGAGGCGCTCCTCGATGGTATGATGCTGCTCCAGGAGAAGATCCGTACCGAGGGGGCATCGCTCCGTCGCACCTTCCGCGGGCGTACCGTTGAGACCAAGGTCGTCGGCTGACATGGACGCCGCCGCCCTTATCCCCAACCTGGTAGCCGCCTTCCCCGGGGCCAAGGAACGCCCGTCAGCCGACATGCCCGGCATCGAGGTACCTGCCGCCGACCTCGCCTCCGTTGTCCTCCTGCTGCGCGATGTCCACGGATTCGACCTGCTGACCGACCTCTGCGGCGTCGACCGCGGCCCCGCTGTCACCCCGCGCTTCTCAGTGGTCGCCCACCTTATCGGCTCGGGCCACCACGCCTACCTGCGCGTCGCCGCAATCTGCCCCGACGACGCCGCACCTGAGGTCGCCTCGCTCTGCGCGGTCCATCCTGGCGCCAACTGGCATGAGCGGGAGGCCTTCGACATGTTCGGGATCCGCTTTGCTGGGCATCCCGACCTGCGCCGGATCTTGATGTGGGACGAGTACCCACACCATCCGCTGCGTAAAGAGTTCCCGCTCGCGGGCATCCCTGTCGATTTCCCCGCTGCCGATGTCGCTGCAGTCACTGGCCGACGCGTCGAGGCCGCTCCGATGATGGGCGGGCCCTTCGTCTCGCCCGGTGGCACCATGGCCAAGGCCGAGCCCGTCGCCCGCGACGAGTCCTGGAACGAGGAGAACCCCAAGCCCTGAGACCATGGCCAAGACGATCAAGGAAATCTCCCTCGGCGATGTCGCCGCCCGCTCCGAAGAGCTGGGCGCCGAGCGCATGAGCCTCAACCTCGGGCCCTCCCACCCGGCAACGCACGGCGTACTCCGCCTGAGGCTCGAGCTGGACGGCGACACTGTCACCAGCTGCGACCCTGTCATCGGCTACCTGCACCGCGGCGACGAGAAAATCGCCGAGGCCATGACCTACAACCAGTTCGTGCCCTACACGGACCGGCTCGACTACCTTGCGCCGCTCGCGAACAACGTCGCCTACGCCCTAGCGGTAGAAAACCTCGCGGGTATCCGGGTCCCGCCGCGCTGCGAGGCCATCCGCGTCCTCTGCTGCGAGCTCGCCCGTATCTCCTCCCACCTCCTCGGCATCGGGGTCTACGCGATGGATACCGGCGCTTGGACGGTGTTCATGTACACCTTCAATGAGAGAGAGAAGCTCTACACCCTCTTCGAGGAGCTGACGGGCGCTCGCTTCACCACCAGCTACACCCGCATCGGGGGTGTCGCCCGCGATCTACCCGAGGGCTGGACCGGGCGAGTGTCTGGCTTCTGCGATGGCGTGCTCAAGGTGGTCGACGAGGTCGACGCCCTCCTCACGCGAAACCGTATCTTCCTCGACCGCACCGAGGGCATTGGCACGATCTCTCGTGAGCTCGCGCTCGCCCACGGGCTGACCGGGGCCAACCTCCGCGCCTCGGGGGTGCCGCTCGACCTACGCAAGGACCGCCCCTACTCGGGCTACGAGCAATACGCCTTCGACGTGCCGGTCGGCACCAAGGGCGACTGCTACGACCGCTACCTCGTCCGGATGGAAGAGATGCGACAGTCGGTTGCCATCGTCCGGCAGGCCCTCGCGCGCATGCCCGACGGGCCCATCTCCTGCGTCGACCAGCGCCGCATCGTCTCCCCGCCCAAGGACAAGGTGATGACCCGGATGGAAGAACTCATCCAGAATTTCATGCTCGTGACAGAGGGGCCTCAGATTCCCGCTGGAGAGTGCTACTTCGAGGCAGAAAACCCTAAGGGTTCGCTCGGCTTCTACGTCGTCTCACTGGGCGGCGGGGTTCCTTTCCGGCTGCGCATCCGCGGGCCGAGCTTCGTCTCGCTTTCCATCCTCCCAGTCCTTGTGCCCGGCCACCACCTGACCGACATCCCTTCCATCCTCGGCTCGCTCGACTTCGTGATGGGCGAGTGCGACCGCTGAAACCATGTCCCTCAAGCCCGAGACCCTCGCCAAGGCCGACGCTATCGTCGCTCTTTATCCCCAGCCACGCAGCGCCACGCTACCGCTCCTGCATCTCGTGCAAGAGGACCGCGGACACATCACGCCGGAGGACGAGACGTGGGTGGCAGGTAAGGTCGGAGTCACGCCCATGCAGGTGCGCGAGGTCGTCACCTTCTACCCGATGTTCCGCCTTGCGCCCATCGGGCGACGTCACATCCGCGTCTGTCGGACGCTCTCCTGCGCCCTGCGAGGTTCCTACGCGCTGATGGCCACCCTGGAGAAGGCCCTCGCCTGCCCTCGCGGCGAAACCTCGGCCGATGGCAACTTCACCCTCGAGTTCGTCGAGTGCATCGCTGACTGCGGCTGCGGACCAGTCGTCCAGGTCGACCACGCCCTACACGAGAACGTCACCCCTGACCAAGCGGAGGCCTTCGCTGGCCGCATCCGTGCCTCCCTCTCCGATCCCTCTTACGGCAAGGGCGAGCCCATTCCGGGTACCCCGGAGTGGAACGGCTGACTCACTCACGACCATGTCTGCCACCGAGCGCCCTCTCGTCTACGCTAACCTGCGCAAGCCAGGTTACACCGTCGACATCGACTGCTACCTGCGACACGGCGGCTACGAGGCCCTGCGCAAGGCCGTCGCCATGAAGCCCGAAGAAGTCTGCAAAGAGGTCGAGACTTCCGGGTTGCGCGGCCGCGGCGGTGCCGGCTTCCCCACCGGGATGAAGTGGAAGTTCCTCGACCGTAAGTCGGGCAAGCCTGTCTACTTGGTGGTCAACGCTGACGAGTCCGAACCGGGCACTTACAAAGACCGGCAGATCATCTACAAGGACCCGCACCAGATGCTCGAGGGCATCGCCATCACCGCCTGGGCGATTCAGGCCAAGCAGACGTTCATCTATATCCGCGGGGAGTTCCAGCACGGCGCCCGCATCCTTGAGCGCGCCATCGAAGAGGCTAAGTCCAAGGGCTTCTTGGGACAAAACATTCTCGGCTCGGGCTACAGCTGCGAAGTCGTTGTCCATCGCGGCGGAGGCTGCTATGTCTGTGGCGAGGAGACTGGCTTGATTGAATCCCTCGAGGGCAAGCGCGGTTATCCGCGCATCAAGCCGCCCTACTTCCCGGCCGTGCTTGGGCTCTACAACTGCCCGACCATCGTCAACAACGCCGAGACCATGGCCCAAGTGAAGCACGTGCTCGCCTTCGGCGGCGCGGAGTTCGCCAAAATCGGCATCCCGGGCGACAGCGGCACACACATCTGGTGCGTCAGCGGTCTGGTCAAGCGACCTGGGCTCTACGAGATCGAAGCAGGCAAGGCGACCTTTGGCCAATTGCTCTACGACTTCTGCGGCGGACCACTCGATGGCCGCACGTTCAAGGCGATCATCCCGGGCGGTTCTTCCACCAAGATCCTCAAGTTTGGCGAACGCTTCAAGGGCAAGCTCGCCAACGGCACGGAGTTTGACTGGGCAATTGAGGACATCCCGCTCGACTCTAATAGCATCGCCGCCTGCGGCACTGGCCTCGGCACCGGTGGCACCATCGTGCTCGATGATTCCGTCGAGATGATCCAAGCACTTTCCAACCTCAACGCCTTCTACGCCCACGAGACTTGCGGCCAGTGCACTCCTTGCCGCGAGGGCTCCCTCTGGCTCTCGCGTGTCTCAAAGCGCATCACGACCGGCGGCGGGCTCGAAACCGATGTCCCTATGCTGCTCGACATCGCCAACCAAGTTGCTGGCCGCACCATCTGCGCACACGGTGAGGCGGTCGCATGGCCGGTCCAGTCGGCCGTACCCAAGTTCAAGGACGAGTACGTCGAGTCCATCCGCCGGCGCCAGCGGGGCGAGGTGGTCGGCGGCCCGACCCTGATCTAACCGGATGCGCCTCACCGTTGTCACTGCCGAGGCCAAGGCCAACGTCTACTTCGGCGGTAAGGTCGTCTCGCACACCGTTTACCTCGCCTCGGGCGAGCGCAAGACGCTTGGGCTAATCTTCCCCGGCTCCTACCATTTCGGCACCGACTTGGCGGAGGTCATGGAAATCACCGAGGGCGGCTGCCGGGTTCGCTTAGACGGCTCCGAGACGACCGCAACCTATGTCGCAGGCGGGCGCTTCGAGGTACCGGCCAAGTCCGGCTTCACCATCGAGGTGGGTGAGGGCATCTGCCAATACGTCTGCAGCTTCGTTTCCTGAGGGCGGGCTTGCCATGTAGCCCCGCGGGGTCGACGCTGGACCGATGAATCCGCCGCGCGACCCAAGAGAAGAGCCCGCCCCCGTCGGCGAGGCCGCTTGGGAGCGTCCTTGGGTGCAGCTCAAGACCTTTGTCTCCCGGCCCAACATCTTCCGCACGATGGTCGGCCGCGCCTCGCCCGATGCCCGCATCGGGGACATTGTAGCGGTGCACGACAAGGATGCCCGACCCATCGGCTATGGCTTCTGGAATCCCGGTGCGCCCATTGCGCTGCGTGTGATCAAGCACACACCGGGCAAGCCAGACGATGCTTGGTTCGAGGCTGCGCTCAGGCGTGCCGTGGCCCTGCGCCGCGAGGTGCTCGGGCTTGACGCCACCGGCGATGCCTACCGCCTGGTCAACGCCGATGGCGACGGCCTCTCCGGCTTAGTCGTCGACCGGCTCGGCGACACCCTCTCCATCGAGGTATCCAGCTACGCTGTCCACCGACGCCTCCCCCGCTGGCTCCCTATCCTCCACGAGGCCGCAGGCACGCGCCGCGAGGTCGTGCAGGTCGATGAGCACATCGCCCGCATCGAAGGCATCCCGGGGCACGAAATCCCCCGCTCCACCGTGCGCGAGGCGCGCCTAACCGAGCACGGCATGCGCCTCGAGGCGAACTTCGCCGACGGCCACAAGACCGGCTTCTTCTGCGACCAGCGCGAGAACCGCCGGCGCTTCGCCGAGCTAGCCAAGGGGCGGCGGGTACTCGACATCTGTTGCTACACCGGGGGCTTCTCGGTGGCGGCCAAGCTGGGTGGTGCCACGGAGGTGACCGGGGTCGACCTCGACGAGCGCGCCGTGGCCATGGCCAAGCGCAACGCCAACCTCAACCAAGCCCGGGTGGATTTTGTGCATGCCGATGCCTTCACTTGGATTCGCCAGATGCAGGGCAACAAAGCTACCTGGGATCTCGTCCTCTGCGACCCACCGAAGTTCGTGGAGGGGCGCGACCCGCTCGACATGGCCGACGGCCTGAAGAAGTACAACGACCTCAACGTCCTCGCCCTCCAGCTGGTCGCACCCGGCGGGTTCTTCGTCACCTGCTCCTGCTCCGGCCTCGTCACGGAAGAACAGTTCGAGGAGCTGGTCACCAAGGCCGCCCACCGCTACGGTAAGCGCCTGCAGATCCTCGCCCGCACGGGCGCCGGAACCGACCACCCGACCGCCTCCCACCATCCGGAGGGACGCTACCTAAAGGTCCTCTGGACCCGCCTGCTGTGAGGTTCGCCGCGCTCCTGCTCTTCCTCGGAGCGCTGGCACCAGCCCAGGAGGCAGGCTTTGCCGACCCCGTGGTGGCTGCCACCCACAAACTCTTCAACCACGCCTCGACCGGCACCTGCTTCCTCGTCCGCGCGGACGGCAAGATTCATCTTTTAACTGCCGCCCATGTGCTGGAGAAGGCCAAGGGCGGTCAGTCCCTGCTCGTTGTCCGGGTGCCCACGCCCGACGGAGATTTCCGGCGCGAGGACCGGCCCATCGCGCTGATGGCCGACGGTAAGCCGACGTGGCGACGACACCCGAGCATGGACGCAGCCGTAGTCACCCTGGACGAGGCGACGGCGAAGGGGACCCACCCTCTCGACTTCGGCCGCGTGGCCGACGCCGAGGCTTTCCGCCGCTGCCGACCCACGATGGGCTCAGACATCTGGACACTGACCTATCCGGAGCGACTGGAATCGAGTCCCTCCGGCTTCCCCCTGCTCCGCAAGGGCGCAGTCTCCAGCCCCACCCAATTACCCGCCGAGAAGCACCCCTTGTTCCTCGCCGACCTACCGGCTTTCGCGGGCGACAGCGGTGGCCCGGCCTTCGGGATCGGTCAGGATGGCAAGGCCACGGTCATCGGCATGGTCGTGAGGCGCCATCACCACGATACCAAGCCTCCGGGCTGGAAGGAGGGCGACCCGTTGGAACGGGAATCCCTGGTAGTCGCGAGCATCCTGCGCTCGGAATTCCTCCGTCAGTTGTTTCCTTGATGCCACGGGAAAAAAGCCCTTTCCCTCTTGCCGCAAGAGGGGTCTGACCTAGGGTTTGACCACCTTTCCCGCGACATGGTCACGGACACTAAAACCACCCTTGTACCCGTCAATGTCGACGGCGTCGAACACCAGCTCCCTGCGGGTGCCAATCTGGTCGAGGCCCTCGCCTCCATCGGCAAGGAAATCCCCCATTACTGCTACCACCCGAAGCTTACCGTGGCGGGCAACTGCCGCATGTGCCTCGTCGAGCTCGGCTCCCCTTTACGCGACCGCGCAACGGGCGAGGTCGTGATGGAGAATGGCAGCCCCAAGATTGGTTGGCAGCCCAAGCCCGCTATTGCCTGTGCCGCGACTGTTACCCCGGGGCTGCACGTGCGCCTCGACTCCCCGGCAGTCAAGTCGTGCCGCGAGGGCGTAACCGAGCTCCTCCTCATCAACCACCCACTGGATTGCCCGATCTGCGACCAGGCCGGCGAGTGCAAGCTGCAGGAATACTCCGCGCAGTATGGGCGGGGTACCTCGCGCTACATCGACGAAAAGAATGCCAAACCCAAGCGCACCCGCCTCGGACCGCGCGTGACGCTCGACGACGAGCGCTGCATCCTCTGCTCGCGCTGCATTCGCTTCTGCAACGAAGTGGCTGGCGACCCCGTTCTCGGCTTCGTCAACCGCGGCTCCCACAGCACGCTGACCTGCTACCCCGGTCGCGAGCTGGCCAATAATTACTCACTCAACACGGTCGACATCTGCCCCGTCGGCGCACTCACCAGCACCGACTTCCGCTTCAAGATGCGCGTCTGGTTCCTCAAGCAGACCCCGAGCATCGACACTGAGTCCAGCGCCGGCGCCAACACCACTGTTTGGTCCCGCGAGGGTAAGGTCCACCGCATCACCCCGCGACGCAACGACGCCGTGAACGACACGTGGATGGCTGACTCCGGGCGCGAGCTCTTCAAGGCGGGTGAGTCCGCCGACCGCCTCCGCGCGCCACGCATTCGCGGAGCCGAGGCCTCCCCAGAAGCAGCCCTCGCCCTTGCCGCCGAGATCCTTCGCGCCGGCCCCCTCGCGGTGGTCGGCTCTGGACGACAGTCCATCGAAGAGCAGCGCCTTCTCGCTCGCCTCGCCAAGGCCGCAGGCGCCAAGACCTTCGTGCCCGCCCATGTCGGCGAAGGCGACGGTCTTCTCGTCTCAGAGGATCGCACCCCCAACTTCCGCGGTGCCTTGCTCGCTGGCCTGACCGACCGTGCGGCCGACCGCGACCTCTCTGCCCTCCGCACTGAAATCGAAGCGGGCCGCGTGCGCTCCCTCCTCGTCTGCCACGAAGAGGTGACCTCTCTCGGTCTCGACGCCGCGACCCTCGCCAAGGTCCGGCTCGTCACCCTCGGCACCCACCTCGATGCGACGGCCACCGCCGCCGAGGTTGCCCTCCCTGCACTCACCGTCTTCGAGCGGAGCGGTCACCTCGTGAATTGCCAGTTCCGCCTGCAGGCCTTCCTCCAGGCCATCCCTGGTCCCGCCGGCATCCTGCCCGACGTCGTCACGCTTGCCCGCCTCCTCGGGGCAGTGGAGGGACGTCCCGCCGCCTTCGATGCTGGCTCCGTCTGGAAGGAGCTCGCCACCGCTCAGCCCGCCCTCGCCAACCTCTCCTCCGGCCGCACGCCCGCGGAAGGCGTCGTGCTCGACGGCTCAACTTGGAGCCACCTTTCCTTCCCCGAGCGCAAGCTGCTCAAGTTCGCCGCCCAGGCCTGATCAACCATGGAAGCTCTCCTTCTCGACCTCCTGCGTTCCGCCGAGTTACCCTATGTGGTGGCGCGCGGCGTCGTCCTCATCGGGGCGGTCATGACCATCGCTGGCTACACTGTGCTGCTCGAGCGCAAGGCCTCGGCCTGGATCCAAGGCCGGGTCGGCCCGAACCGCACGACCACCCCATTCGTCGCCTGGATTCCTTTCGTCGGCTCCTTCCTCCGCCTAGGCGGCTTCATCCAACCCGCCGCCGACGGCGGCAAGTTCCTCTTCAAGGAGGACCCCCTGCCTGATCACGTCAACAAACCCTACTATGTGCTGGCGCCCATCATCGCACTAGCCCCCGCGCTAGCGGTGCTGGCAATGCTGCCCCTGTCCGTGCTGCCCGATGGCTCCGCCCTCGCCCTCTGTCCCGGTGGCGATGTGGGCGTGCTGCTGATGTTCGCCATCAGCTCGCTGGGCGTCTACGGAATCGCCCTGGGTGGCTGGGCCTCCAACTCCAAGTTCCCCTTCCTCGGTGCGGTCCGCGGCTCGGCCCAGTTGATTTCCTACGAACTCGCCATGGGGCTCTCCGTGCTCCCCATCTTCCTCATCACCTCCGCCCCGGGCGTGCACGACGGCCTCAACCTCGCCACCATCGTGGCTGGCCAGGAAGGCCTCTGGAACATCGTCCGCCAACCGCTCGCCGCTCTGGTCTTCCTTATCTGCATCTTCGCCGAGACCAACCGCCACCCCTTCGACATGCCGGAATCCGAGACCGACTTGGTGGGGGGCTTCCACACCGAGTACGGCGCCTTCAAATTCGGCCTCTTCTTCGTGGCCGAGTATGGCCACATGGTGATCGGATCCTCGCTGTTCATCCTGATGTTCCTCGGCGGCTGGCAGATTCCCTTCGTCGACATGGCCTCCTTGGGCGCCCTCGGCACCTTAGCCGGGCTGGCCACCTTTGGGGCCAAGCTGTTCGCCTTCCTCTTCTTCTTCGTCTGGGTGCGATGGACCATCCCACGCTTCCGCTACGACCAGGTCATGCATCTAGGCTGGAACGTTCTACTCCCGCTTGCCGTGGCCAACCTCATCCTCACCTTCATCGTCACCGCCCTCTTGGGCTGAAACCATGGCCGTTAAAGTCATCGAACGCCGACCCCTCTCCTTTTGGGAGCGCACCTATCTGCCCCAAATCATCGGGGGACTAAGGGTCACTTGGCAGAACATCCTCCGCCCCTCCGTCACCCTGCAATACCCGGAGGAACGGCCCGCCATCCCGGCCGGCTACCGCGGCGTGCCGACCCTCGTTCGCGACCCCAACGGCCGAGAGAAGTGCGTCTCCTGCCAGCTCTGCGAGTTCGTCTGCCCGCCCAAGGCCATCCGCATCACGCCCGGGGAGATTGCCGCCGGGGCCGAGGGCTCCCACGTCGAAAAGGCTCCGCGGGAGTTCGACATCAACATGCTGCGCTGCATTTACTGCGGGCTCTGCCAAGAGGTCTGCCCCGAGGAAGCCATCTGGCTCCAGGGCCAGTACTCGATGGTCGGCCGGACCCGCGAGGAGATGGTCAACAACAAGGCGCGCCTCTACGAGCTCGGCGGCACCCTGCCCGACTCCCATCTCAAATGGGACCGCAAGCGTGACGAGGCCGAGCGCCAGGCCGGCGGGCACCACTAAGTCTGTTTCCCCTTCCCTCCGTCCGTCGCGGGTGGTAAGCCACAACCGCGTCCCGGCTCTATTCCCT
>JBFZFD010000194.1:0-4493 GCA_041306485.1 Opitutia bacterium
GGTCCTCGCTGCGTAGGCTGGAAAGGGTGAAGGCGAGGATGTCGTACTGCCGCTGGAGGTGGATCAACAGGTTGCGGCTGATCGACTGCAGGCTGATGGTGCCTTCTCCGGACTTCTCGCCATCAGGGTCCGGCTTGCTCTTGAGGTTTTCGCTCATGGGTATCCTATGGGGATTAAGCCTAGGAAGGTCCGAGGGAAAGGGGATAATCGAGAGCCGGGAAAAAGAGGGAAAGGGGCCATGGGCACAGGGTCTAGGGGGAGACGCGAGGCAGGTGCCAGGTCCATGCTGCTTGTCGCAAGCAAGCCCCTAGGTAGATCCATGCGGTTGCACGCACCGTTCAACCACTGAACACCCTTCGCCGGTTTATCTCTATCCCCCTTTTTTCGCCCTCTTCCGGGCCATGAAGCCGGTCCCAGGCTTAGGCCGATCGGGACCAGCGGAGGCTAGCCAGTGAAGGATGAGTGCGGCGCTGTCACCGGTGGAGAGGGGGTGGTCACCTTTGCCTGCGGGCAGGCGCACGAGGTGCTCGACCTTGGGCTGGAGGACGGCGTCGACGCCCTCGGGGGAGAGGACGACGAGGTTGCCGCGACCGGGTGCGCGGATAGGGGCGGCGGCGGCGAGGGAACGTCCCAGCCCTTTAGAGAAACCGATGACCACGGTGGTCTCTTCGATCAGTTTGAGCAGGCCGCCGAGGGCAGGTGCTCGGACGAGGCGTACGGCCTCGAGGGCGCCGCGGGCGCCGTCCCAGAGATCGGGCTCGAAAGCGAGGCGCTCGCTGGTCCCGCTGAGCAGCAGGCGGCGCGAGCCGAAGGCAGCCATAGCACGGACCACCGAGGCGAGGTCGGTGGCGTCTGTGAAATTATCGGCAACCACCACGGTGTCACCCTCGTCACGCCAGTCGGCGAAGTCGGATAGTTTGACCAAGCCAAGGGTAGGGCGGGCGGTCACCGCGCAGGCGAGGGCGTCGACCCCGGCGAGCTCGCGGACTTCGCGGGAGCTGACTACGGTGGCGGGCAGGCCCTCGGCTCCCATCCAGGTGGCGACCTCGAGGAGCTCTTGGGCGACCTCTCGACTGGCCCTGAGTTCGCGCAGTGCCCTCGGATGGGCTTTGAAGCAGGCGAGGATGGCCGGGATCGTGCGAAGCATGACCCGGTTAGGATTGGATTGGTCAAGGCTCATGAGATGCGGCCTTCGTCGAAGTCGATCATGTCGGCGAAGGAGATAAGGTCGTCGCGATGTCCCGCGCCCATCTTGCCCTTGGCCTCGGCAAGAGCCTCGCGACCCATCGTGCTCATACCCTTCTGGACGAGCTCGCGGTTCCAGACGTGGACACGGCGGTCGGCGGGAAAGAGGGCGAGGAGGCGACGATTGAGATCAGCCTCGTCGGTGGACTCGCGCACACAGGCAACGACCTGCTCGGGTTCAACGCCGAGATGGAGGCAGAGGAAGCGGTCGAATCCCTTGCCGAAGTTACGCTGGTAGGACTTGGGGAGCTCGTTGGCGAGGTGCTTGCGAATCTTGGCGAGGAAGCGGGGCAGGTGGAGGAGCCCAGTGGCCGGATGAGGGATATAGGACGAGGGGAGGTCGTGGCAGATCTCCCCCGTCGCTTCGCTGAAGCTGTTAGGTCGGCTGGCTGGTTCCGGGGTCATCGGGTTGGCACCGTGACGGCTGGGGCGGGTTTGGCAACCTCGCCCAACTCCCTTGCTAGAGTCGACCGGATGCGCCGGCTGATCTGCCCAGGCACCATGGCATAGCCAGCGGCAGCGCTGGCGAGTTGGGGACGTGACGAATTGGGCCCACTGCTGTCGACTGTGAACCCTATACGCTCGCTCAGAGTTCGGAAAGGTACGGCGGCAGCGTTCGGCGAGATTTTTAATCGCATCTCAGAAGCGAAAATGAGGGTGACTTCGCCCTGGGATGTGACCTCCAGGCGCTGCACATTGACCACCAGGTCGTTGATGGGTAGGTCAGCGAGGTCGGAAGCGATCTGGCGTGCGATGGCGGCGTCGAGCGGATCGGCCCATCGGTCGAGGTCGTGGTTGACGGGATTTCCATCATGGGTCACCAGCGTGGGACGTCGTAAGTGGGAGGGTAGGAGGACCTTGACCCTGACGGCCGTGGCGGTCGTCTCCTCGGCGAGCTCCCAGGTGTGGCTTTCCTCGCTTGTGCCCGGTGACAGGCAGCCGCCGAGGGTGAGGCAGAGCAGCGCGGCGATGCGGCTCATTTGGACTCCTCCGTCTCCTTGCGCCGCTTACCCTTGAGGATCGCCTCGGGGTTGCGGTCGAGGTAGTCGGCGAGTGACTTGACGGCTTGAGCGGCCTCGGCGAAGTCGGCCAAGGACTGGTCGAGCTGGGTGCGTGTAGCACCGTCTGCCCTGGTCATTTCCTCAAGGTTGTCGGCCGCCTGGCCGAGCTTGCCAAGGGTCCGCCGGGTTTGCTCGGCCGTGAGACGGAGTTCCATGGCGAGCGGCTCAACCTGCTGGGAGAGTTTCTCTGAGACCCGGTTAAAGGAAGCCATCGCTGCCGAGAGGTCGCGCGAGGCCTGGGCCAGGGCGGGATCGTCTGCGAGTCGGTTGACCGAGTCGGCGAGCTTGCCCATCTTTGCGCCAAGGCTGGCGAAGTCGACTTGGCTGAGATTCTGCACCGTCTTACCGATGGCTTGGGTGAGGGCGACGTGGTCGGAGAGCTCCGTCGGGATCTCGGCCATGCCGTCCGCGCGTATCAACTGCCGCGGCGCGGTGAGTTCCTGGTAGTCGAGGTCGACGTAGAGGATGCCGGTGACAATGGACTGCAAGCGCAGCTTGGCGGTTAGGCCCTCGATCACGGCTTTCTCTAAGCCCTCTTGGGTGCCGAGACTCTCCCCTACGCCCAGTTTTTCGGCGAGGCCGGGATCGATTTCGATTCGCACCGGCACGGACTTAGCCTCGCTGGAGCCAGTCCGGATGAGGATGGCGGAGACCTTGCCCACGGTGACACCGCGCAGGCGCACGGCCGAGCCGGCATCGAGCCCGCTGACATCCTGATCGAATCGCGCGAGGAGTTGGGGGCGGTCCCCGCTCAACCATCCGCCACCGAGTGCGACGAGAGTGGCGACGGTGGCGAAGATGCCGGCGAGCACGAAGAGGCCGATGAGGGTGCGGTTGGCGGAGAGACTCATGGTCGGGCTTGTCGGTTAAAGAAGGCGCGGGCTCCGGGGTGGGCTTCCGGACGGAGGAAGTCGCCGATGCTCCCCGTGGCCGCCATCGTGCCACTCTCCGGGTCGAGGTAAACGCAGAAGTCGGCTAGCCGACGGATAGAAGCGACCTCATGGCTAACCAGCACGACGGCGGTACCCAGCCCATCGCGCAGGCGCAGGATGAGTTCGTCGAGGTTGGCGCCGGTGACTGGGTCGAGCCCGGCGCTGGGCTCGTCGAGGAAGAGGACCTCGGGGTCGAGGGCCAGAGCCCTCGCCAGGCCGGCACGCTTCGCCATCCCGCCGCTAATTTCGGAAGGCAGCTTGTCTGCCGCTGCGAGTAGGCCGACCTGGGAGAGGCGATGCCGGGCGATGAGGTGGCGGTCGCGCTCGCAGCAGTCGGTGAACTCGCGTAGCGGGAGCTCCACATTCTCGGCTAGGGTCAGGGATGACCAGAGGGCGGCGCTTTGAAAGAGGAAGCCCGTCCGACGCAGCAGGGCGTCACGGTCTGATTCCGGGAGGCCGAGGAGGGACTGTCCGAGAATCCAAGATTCACCCGAAAGGGCGGGAGCGAGGCCGGCTAGAACACGCAGCAGGGTGCTCTTACCGCAGCCTGATGGGCCGACCACTGCGACGACCTGGCCGGGATCGACCGCGAAGCTGATGCCTGACATCACCGTCTGGCCGTCGTGTCCAACGGCGAGTTGCTCGCAACGCACGCTAGGAACTGACATTAGTTAAAGTCGTGAAGGTTGAAGATCACCGCGAAGACCGCGTCGGCGATGACCAGAAGGGTGATGCCAAGGACCGCGGCGGTCGTCGCCGCCTCGCCCACTCCCCGGGCGTCCCTCCGAGCGACATACCCTCGGTAGCAGCCCGACCAGGCGACGATTACTGCGAAGACGTGGGCCTTGATTAAGCCGGTGAGGAAGCTGCGCACCGAGATAGCCTCGACCACTTGATTGGTGTATTGCTCGGCAGACATGCCGTAACCCATCGCGACTGTCATGCCGCCGAGGATACCCGCCAGCGTGGCGAAGACCGAGAGCAGGGGCAGGACCGCCATGACCGCGAGCAGCCTGGGCACGCCCAGGTATTCCACCGGACGCAGGCCCAGCGCCCTTAGGGCGTCGGTCTCTTGCGAGAGGTTCATGCTGGCAAGGTGGGAGGCATACGCGGTGGAGGTCCTTCCGCAGGCCACCACCCCGGTCATCAGGGCACCCATCTCGCGTGCCATGGCTAGGCCGACCAGGTTGGCCACATAGACATCAGCGCCGACCTTGCCGAGCTGCACCAGGCCGACATAGGCCATGATGACGCC
>JBFZFD010000195.1:0-16190 GCA_041306485.1 Opitutia bacterium
CTCCCACCACAGGACTGGCGACACCTGGTGTGTCTACCCGATGTACGACTACGCCCACCCTCTGGAGGATGCTTACGAGGGAATCACCCACTCCATCTGCACCCTAGAGTTCGAGATTCACCGTCCCTTCTACGACTGGCTCCTGCGCACCCTCGACACCCCCGCCAAGCCCCAACAGATCGAGTTCGCCCGGCTCAACCTCACTTACACTGTGATGTCCAAGCGCCGCCTGCTCGAGCTCGTGCAGGAGAATCGCGTCAGTGGCTGGGACGACCCCCGCATGCCCACGATCTCCGGCCTACGCCGCCGCGGCGTGCCGGCCGCCGCCATCCGCCGGTTCTGCGAGACCATCGGCGTGACCAAGCACAACTCCCTGACGGATGTCGCCCTGCTCGAGCACGCCATCCGGGACGACCTCAACAAGTCCTCCCCGCGAGCCATGGCCGTCCTCGACCCCATCCGGCTCGTCATCGAGAATTACCCCGAGGGCCAAGTCGAGGAACTCGAGGCCGTCAATAATCCGGAGGATCCCTCGGCCGGCTCCCGCAAGGTGCCCTTCTCGCGCACCCTACTCATTGAGCGAGATGACTTCATGGAGGTCGCGCCCAAGAAGTACTTCCGCCTCACCCCGGGCCAGGAAGTCCGCCTCCGCTGGGCCTACTTCGTCACCTGCACCAGCTGCACTAAGGACGCAGCGGGTAATATCACTGAGGTGCGCTGCACCTACGACCCCGCCACCCGCGGGGGCGACGCGCCGGACGGCCGTAAGGTCAAGGGCACCATCCACTGGGTCTCCGAGGCTCACGCAGGCGACGTCGAGGTGCGCCTCTACGACCGCCTCTTCCTCAAGGAGGATCTCAACGACCTCGCCGAAGGCGAAGATTGGCGCGCACACCTTAACCCAGACTCACTCAAAGTCTCACGTGCCAAAGTCGAGCCCTCCCTCCTCTCGATTAAGCTTGGCACACGCGTTCAATTCGAACGCATCGGATACTTCTGCGCTGACGCCATAGATTCCGTTCCTGGTCAACCTGCCTTCAACCGCACCGTCACCCTGAAGGACAGCTGGGCCAAGGCCGCCGCCAAGGCCTAATCGGCCTAGTGAAATGTCAGCCTAGAACTGACAATCGTAAGGTTATTCACGATGAAGGACTTCCCCTTCGGCCTGGCCGGACTCCTGGTCGCTGTCTTGCTACTGGCGTCGCACATCGTCTTCATCCTTACGCACGAGCGCATCGGCGGGCTCAAATGCCAGCACCAGAACCGCCCCACCGAGCCCAACGCCCAGTAGCCGCCTTCCTCGGCTTCGCCTGGACCTACCTCCGGCAGCCCAAGGATGGGGACGGGGCTAAAGGCGGGGTTGACTAATACCCCGCCGACCCTTTGCTCGGAACCTCAGTCTCGCTGAACGGAGAGGTGGCAGAGTGGTCGATCGCGCGGCATTGGAAATGCCGTGTACCGCAAGGTACCGAGGGTTCGAATCCCTCCCTCTCCGCCAGCAGGACTAGCCGATGACAAAGTGCCACCCTTAGGGATGCGCCTCGTTTACAGTGGGCAGGGTCAGCGGGCGACAAAAGAGCCCGAGACCTCGTCCCAGGCCTTACCCTCACCATGGCTGACAAAGAGCCGGTAATGGTAGGTGCTCCCCGGGGTGAGACCTGCGAGCTGGAAGACATTGCTGCCGGACGAGGCAGTCTGGCTGGGAGTCGACTTCTGCCAGACGCGCGCGGGAGAGTAGATATCACGCTCTACCGGGGAGTTGTTCACTGGCTTCCCCGCGACGAATGTGAGGCAATCAACCGTGCCGTAGTGCAGGACAGCCTGTGCAGCGGGACCGAGCGAGCCGAGACGGTAGGTGACCTCGGCAGCTCCGCCCGGGAGGACCTTGGTGACACTACCCTTAAAGTCGACAGGGCCCTCGCGCAGCTGGGCGACCTTGGCGGGCGACAGGTAGTCTGGAAGGGTGGGAGAGGATGCACTCGCTGACGCCGACGACTTCGCCGAGGGCAAGAAATCAACGCCCCCAGTCGCCATCACGAACCACCCTTCCTTGTCTTGTGCGACCCGCTGGTTGGTGGGTGAGGTACCCGCGGTACCACGGGACTCGCGGGTAGGCTCGAGGATGGCGGCGTGCCACGTACCGTCGGACCCCTGGAACCAGCCTCGGCGAGCAATCACGCGCGGGAGGTCACCCGTGCGTTCCACCGCGGGAGGTCCAGGTACCTCGCAGAAGGAGCCGGTGCTGCGCAAGGTGCCGGCGTCCTTAGAAACCCTGCGCGGGTCGAAATCTTGGGCTGAGGCGAAGAGGCGCCATCGGCCGCGGGACTCGTCGTAGAAATAACCATGGAAGGTCCACAGGGACCCCTTCCGCTCTGCCCTGAGCGCCTGAATGGTACGCGCGGCTCCTTCGGGATAGGCCGTCGCCTTACGGAACTTCACGCCCGTGCCCTCGTGTCCGAAGGTGCTATACTCCGCGTCCGGCAGGGAGGTTGCGAGCAGTCGGGACATCTCTGGCAGCGGCGGGGCAGCGGTGGCCTTGTCCGACCCGACCCACATGGAGAAATTGAAGCTGCCATTCTTCGGCACCCTCCCCTGCTCGTCGAAAACCGTCCCGAAGTATCCGAAGGGGGTCGTCATCGGCGAGTAGCTAGAAATCTTGGAAACGGCACGTGTCTCAAACACCCAAATCGAAGGATCCTTGCAGGCGGCTGGTGCGAAGAAACGGGCGTGAACTGCAGCCGGGCGCCAACGGGCACGTAGCAGGTGGGCATTCGGGACTGCGGAGCCCTCCAATCGTATCCGCCTTAGCTGAGTTGAGACCGGAGGCGCAGGGTCGCCATAGGAAAGGACGACCTCGACCTTGCCAGGCTTAGTCAACTGGAAGGGGGCTATGCCCAACTGGGGCTGCTTACCATCCGAGGCGGCAGCCTTGAAGGCTCGTTGCTCGGATCCGACGCGGACAACCCATGGGCGACCCGCCTCCGAGGCGGGCACGGACATATGGAGCTCGAGTTTTAGCTCGCCGGGCTGACCGACAAAAAGGTACCAGCGTGCCTCGCCCTTGCCAGCTTTGGTCGGAACGAGCGCGCCGAATCCGACCGCGATCAACCCATTATCCCCGGGTACCATCGGCCCGGACTCGACGGCGGAGAAGCCGCTATCGAAAAACCCATTGGTCGCGGTGAGCTCAAGGATGCCGTCGACAGCCGGCTGGCCGAGATGCTGGACATCACCCTCGCCCTTAATCCAGCGGGGAGCGACAGGATCAGCGCCCGCAGCCCAGGGGGCGCAGCCCAGCCAAGCTAGGAGCAGCAGCGGACGCACGGGTCAGGCCCCGCCGGGTAACTTGGCGAAGTCGACCACGGGTGCCTTGCCGCTGGTGGGAATCTCAAGGGGCGTGCCTGCCTTGCCGTCGGCATGACGATAACCTCCGGTGCGGAGCTCGATGCTGTCGCCCACCACGCGATGCCCATAGTCCTTTCGCCCAAGCTCGGAAGTAGCCGAGGTATTGGCGCGAGTGATGCGGTGCCACTTGCCCGATGCGTCGGCAACCCAAAGGTTACGGTAGCGGCAGGCGCGCTCCTGGTCCCCCTGACGGCCCGACCAGTCCTCGACGAAGGAGTAGAGTCCGCCAAGCTGGGGCTTAGTGCCAGGACGGCGGAAAGTAGCGAGGAAGCGCCACCCATCGATTTCCGGGCCAGCGACCCAAGTGGAGAAGACCGCGGCTGACCCGTCGGGCTTGACCCCGAGCAGGAAGCGATAGGGCTCGCGGTCCTTCCAGCGGAACTCGAGGTGGGAATGTCCACCGGAGCCCTCATGGTCGAAAGCGTAAGCATTCACACCCTGCCCCTTGGTAACAAGGGTCACGACTTTATCGCGGAGCTCCTCGCTGGTCTCCTTCTTCTCGGCGTTGCGGACATAGCCATTGTCCCAGAGCGAGTAGATGAACCAGCGGTCATCGGGGCGCCCGCGCTGGTAACGGACTTGGTAGCCGAAGTAACCTTGGCCGAAGCCGAGCACGCAATGGTAGGTGGACTCAGGACCAGGCTCAGCCAAAGCCTCGGCATAGGCCCAGACCGCGGTCACGCCTTCGGGGACGGGATAGCCGAAGTGAACCGACTGGGCGTTGCCGTTGGGCAGGGGCCAGTGATCGGAGACACGGGCATCAGCGAGCAGGATGCCCTCGATACGCGCGTCGGCGCCTTCGGCCTTGAGGCGGACAAGCTGGGTGCCGGGACGGAATGCGACCTTAGCCTGGAGGGTGCCTCCAGGAGCACTGAGGGCAAAGGGCACGCCATCGACCAAGAGCCTGCCTGACTTCTCGACGCGGTAGGCGATGGCGAGAGTTACGGTGGCTTCTCGTGAGGAGCTAACAGGGATTCGGGCCTCGCCGCCTTCCTTCAAGGCGAGGGAGCGCCAGCCTTGTGCACCGCCCTTGCCGTCGTCGACATAGGTGGTGTTGAGGGGCCAGACGGCGGGCGAGGTGATGTCGATTCCCACGACGCGTAGGGCGCGGAGCTCCACGCCCGATCCACTGGGTGCATTGACCGAGAGACGACCCAGACCCGCGACGAACTTGGCCTTGCCGAGCGCGACTTCCTGGAAGTCGCCCGTGCCGACGGCTTCGACCTTCAGCGAGACACCCTGGCCTTGCAGCGACAGGGTGTACTTGCGACCCGAGCGGGCCCGAACGGAGGCGGTGACCTCGGCATCGCCTGCGGCGGCGGCGTGGATGGGAATGGTGACACCCTTGTCGCCGTTGAACACGGCAAGACGGCGCTCACCCTCATCGGAGAACTTGGCGCCAAATCGGACCGGCACGGCGTTATCCATGGTGAGGTCGCCAGCTAGAGAAGCGGTGGCAAGCAGAGTCAGGAGGAGTCGGAGCATGAATTTATAATGAGGGGACTAGGCGGGAAGTTGCCACGTCTATTCATCTGACAGTACTTGAACCCTGCCAGTTCCCACCTTTTGCTCATCACATGTCCCTGCGCGCCCTGGCTCGAGCCGCCTTACTTCTCCTCGTGGCAAAGACGGGGGCAACGGAACAGCGAGTGCTCATCCTTGGCGACAGCATCGCCTACGATGGTCGCTGGACGACCCGGGTGGAGTCAGCCCTACGCAACACACCGTCATACGCCTCAGCCGAGATCATGAACCTCGCGCTACCGAGTGAGACCGTCAGTGGTTTGTCCGAGCAGGGTCACGCCCGCGGCATGTTCCCACGTCCCGCGCTGCACGACCGTCTCACCTCCATCCTCCAGAAGACCAAACCCTCGCTCGTCATCGCCTGCTACGGGATGAACGATGGCCTCTTCCAGCCACTCACCGCCGAGTCGTTCAATGCCTACAAGCGAGGCATGGAGCGCCTGGTTGCCTCCTGCAAAGCTGCAGGTGCGCGCGTCATCATCGTGACACCTCCCCCGCACGCCGCCGACAGCACCAAGACAAGCGCCCAGGATTACGACAACGTGCTCGACACCTTCACCGGCTGGCTGACCAACAAGGAGCTCGAGGGCTGGGAGGTGATCGATATCCGCCCTCGACTGCGCACCCTCATCGCCCGGGAGCGCGCGACCGACGCCCGCTTCCGCTATTCTCAGGACAATGTGCATCCAGATGACCGCGGCCACGAACTCCTTGGTGACGTCGTGCTCGAGGGCTTGTGGGCCAAGCTTCGCCTACCCGAGGCACCCCAACCTGGCTCGGTGGCACGTTTAAAAATCATGGGCGAGGCCCAGAAACAGCTCAAGCTCGCCTGGCTGAGCGAGATTAGCCACAAGCGTCCCGGAATCCCCAAGGGGCTCCCCTTGTCCGAGGCCGAAAAAAAGGCCCTTCTGCTCCGAAAAGACGCGATGGCGCTCTGAAAACAGGTTGCTAGGCGCGGGTTCAGCGGGAGTATCTATCTACCCGTGCAAGTGCCTTCCCAGCGGAATGGATTCAGCTTGGTGCTCTCCCTGAGTATCATGTCCTTGCTTGTCTTGGTGATTCTCTCCCTAGCCGGATTCCTAAGCATCGAGTCGCGACTGGCCGCCACCCAGCAGGCCGCCGTCCAGGGTAGGCTCGCCGCCCTCTCGGCGATGCGACTCGCCCTCGGTCAGTTGCAAGCCGAGGCTGGTCCGGATCGGCGTATCTCCGCCCGGGCCGACTTAACTGCCGATGCCACCCAGTCAGGGTGGAATTGGAATACCATTCGAAATCCCCTTTGGACGGGAATTTGGCGCACCGACCAACCAAACCAGCCCCCAGCGTGGCTCATCAGCGGCCGCCATGACCAATCCGCTGGTAGCCAGTCGCTTTCGCTCAGCGGGGCGTCCGACTACCTGCCCTCGCAGTGGCTCCCATGGCAATCGACCTCCGAGTACAATGTCAGCTTAGCGGGGGTCATGCCCATCCAACTGGTCGGCGATGGCACTGCAGGTCCAGCCGAGCTCGCAACCGCCGCCGACCCAGGGAGGCCAGATGGGCGTATCACCCTGCCAAGAGTGCCTTCGCCCGACCCGACGAGCGGCTTTGGCTATGCCTATTGGATTGGAGACGAGGGCATCAAGGCCCGTGCCAACCTCCACGACCCAAGGCTCGCGGAATCCGCGACCGAGGCCGAGAAGCGCCTGACCGCCCGCGGACCCGCCCGCTCGGGGGTGGAGCTCATCCGTGGATTCGAGGGTACGACGCCCGGCGCGGGCTTCACCCAGATAAGCCGTCAGGGCGAGCTTAGCCTCCTGACTGGCTTCGACGCCACCGCCGCAGGCCCGGGGCTTATCCGACGAGCCTTCCCCGACATCTCTCTCTGGTCCAACGGCCTGCTGACCGACAGCTTCTGGGGGGGATTACGCATCGACCTATCCTTGGCCTTCGAGATGGAGGATGCCGCCTTCCTCGCCAGCGAGTTCGGCACAGGGGCAGGTATCGCGACCCTCCAGCGGCTACACGGACAGCGCACGGCCTTCGCAGAGGCCAAGATGCCCCAGTGGATCAGTCCTGGCATTCCCGAGGGCCTCCTTGCTCCCCTCTACAGCCTGCAAGACGACCCTGACCTCTCACCACGCCCCAACGCTGTCATGCGCGGGCCGACCTGGCTCGCGCTGCGCGACCACCATCGACTCTACAAGCAGGTCTCATGGGAAAGTGTCTCGGGGCAGCCTAAGCCCATCCCCCACCTCCGTGCCCGCGCCCATTGGCCGAACACGGTCGACAACACCTTCTTCTTGGGCACCAGGCACTACTCGCACGTCTACAACCGCATGGACACTGGCTGGGACGCCTTCGCCTACGACCGTATCCATGTCCTCGCCCAAAAGCCGTTGAAGGTAGGCGTCACGCCCTACATTTCACGCCAAGTAATGGTGATGGGCGTCCAGCAGGATGCTGGCCGCATGCGGCTAGTGCTCTCTCCGATCACGGTGCTGCACAACCCTTACAACGTCGCCATGAGGTTGACGCCAGAAGATGTGGCTGAGAGCGCCGCCATGCGCGTCTCCTTCCGCTACTGGCACCAGTGGGTCATCCGCACCTCCCTACCCTCGATTGGATCCTGGGACACCAACCTACTTGCTCTCGCGAACACGGTCGATGGGGGAGCCAACAGCGGCGAGAGCTTCCGGTGCTACATTCCCGCTGGCACCGTCCTTCAGCCCGGCGAGTTCCGCACCTTCTCGGCGGCCGACACCCGGCCAATCCAGTTCCAGCGCCAGGCCGTCATGACCAACAGCTTCGACCAGCTGGGCGGCTTCTGGATGCCGCTCAACGGCCCGACCGGACAGGTGACGCCAACCCCGACGGACAGCCTGAGCATCGCCTACATCAACAGCGGCAACTTCTACATCCGCCACCTCCTCTCCTGCTGGCCGGGCGACCGTATCACGAACCCGTGGAATGATAACGACGGCCTCTACAATCTCTGCAGCGAGGTCACTGAGCTTCTCTCCAATGGGCTTAACAACGACCGTAACGGCTTCGCCCCAGCCAAGGTATTCCCCTCCGGCTTCATCTCCACCCTCGCCGGCCCAGGGCAGCCTCCAAATATCTTTGCCGTCTTCGACTATTCGATGCGCTGGCCCAACGACCCTGCGCCCTACCCCCTCTTCACCCAGTCAAACCCGACCGCCCTGATGACGCGACCCGAGGCGACGGGTCACAGCGTCAGTCCATCCTTTGGC
The DNA here is from genome assembly GCA_041306485.1 of Opitutia bacterium. Classification (GTDB taxonomy): domain Bacteria; phylum Verrucomicrobiota; class Verrucomicrobiia; order Opitutales; family UBA953; genus UBA8828. Next base: position 8,160 of record JBFZFD010000195.1, read on the forward strand.
ACGGGATATTCCACCACCTCTCCTAGCTTCCGGATGGCCATTCGCTCAGCCAACACCTACACGGAGGTGTTCGAGCCAGGGGATACTGAGTCGACCTTGGCCCACGGCGGACGCTCAAACTTCTCCGGGTCCGGAGGAACAACCTCCACCGTGGTCTCCGAGATACCCGTCTTCGCCCCGACCTCCCTCGCGCAGTATGCGCATGCCAATCTCGGGATGCGCGACCAAGACCCCCTCTTCTCGGTTGGCAGTGGCTTGGCTTCCATCTTCTTACCGCTCGACAAGGTGGTGAATTATCGACCCTCGGAGAACTGGACGAGCATCGACCGCAACCATCTGATCAACGCGACGCTCTGGGACCGCTACTTCCTCTCCTCTGTAGCGCCCGAGCCCAATGTCGGAGTGAACTACTCGATCAAGCGCTCCACGGACAAGGTGCTCGAAGACCTCGCGGCTGGCCTCGGCAGCCTGCCCAACCCCCGCATGCAGGTCTGGAGCGGGCGCAACACCACGACCAGCGCAGGCGTCGATGCACTAGCGACGGCCCTGAAGGATCGCAGTCGCATCGCCGGCCAGCTGGTCAATATCGGCGCATTCAATGTCAATTCCACCTCGGTCGACGCCTGGGCGGCGGTCCTAGGTTCGACCAAGCGGGCATGGTCGGGCAACCTCCCTCCTGATTCACCCGAACTCACCCGCAATGCTCGTTACCCCCGGGGCGTACGGGCTGACAGCGCAGCAACTTCCCCCCGCGCGCCCTGGACCGACGCCGCCAGCTGGCAGGGCTTCGCCTCGCTGGACGACAGCCAGATACGCCTGCTCGCCCGTGCCATCGTCGACGAGACCCGCTTCCGCACCCAGTTCCGTATCCGCACCGAGGATGACCGCGAACTCAACAAGGCTAGCTTGCTCGGTACCCGTCGCTTCCGCGGACAGACCCTAGGCACTACCCTGCTCGTGCCCACGCCGTACCTCGGGCTTTCCCAATTCGTCAATCGCTTCCTCGACTCAGGCTCTAGCGCTCAAGGCAACGCCGTGCAAAAGGCCGGCGCCCTCCAGTCCGCCATCGCCCGGGCCGATGCCGACGGCGCGGAGATTGCCGTACGCTCCGGGGAGACCGCCCGCTTCGGGGCAAGCCAGCTGGGGCCGACTCAGGGCTCCGGCCAGAACACCTACGTCGATCCCAGCTACCGCGAGGCGGTCGAGGTGGTCGACGCGGGCAACCGGTCGGGCCTAACCGCCAAGACAGCAACTAACCAGGCGCACGTAAGCGCTTTCGCGCCAGGCAACGTGCTGCAGCATGACATCCTTGCCGCCATCGGTTCTTCCCTAACCACACGCTCGGATACCTTTGTCATCCGCGCCTATGGTGACATCCGGGCTGCCAATGGTGAGAACCGAGGCCGGGCCTGGGTTGAGGCAGTGGTGCAGCGGACGCCAGACTTCTGCAACGCCACCCAACCCCCAGAGACCGCCTTCGCCGACCTCAGCGCCTCCAACAAGGCGCTCGGGCGCCGCTTCCGTATCGTCTCCTTCCGCTGGCTTGCCGCCAATGAAATCTAAGCTCCCCTTCCTGCTCTGCCTGCTGGCCGCTGGCCTCTCAGCCCAAGCCAAGCCCGATCGTCGCGAGCCGATCGTATCCGCGCGCTTCCGCGCGCTAGCCTTCGCCCAACCGATCATGGACGGCGCCTACCTCGGTCCGAAAGGCTCGGTCCCCCTGCTCATCACCAGTGATTTCCTCACCGCCGAACAGAGCTACCGGGGTCCCACCACGCTGGAGTTCGTCCGCCAACCCGCGGATGGACCTGCGGTGCCGCTTGCCTCCACCCAGATGGTGGATGGCGCAAGGGTCATCCTGCTGCTCATCCCGACCGAGGGCGGTCGGCAACGCGTCATCCAACTCCCCGACCGCGAGGGTGATTTCCCATGGGGCAGCATCCGTTTCATCAACCTCGTCGGCCGGCCCGCGGTGGTGCGCTACGGCTCTAACCAGACCGCCTTGGCACCCAACGCAGATGCGGTGATCCGCCCACCCACCAACGCCAAGGGCTACGCCAACGGGCAGGTCCTGACGCGCATCGATGGCGAACTGCGGCCAGGATACAATATCCGCACCTTCCAGCAGCCCGATGTACGGGCAATCTACTTCCTGCTCCCTGGTTCGGGCGAGGGCGTGCTCCTAAAGGGCATTGAGGAAAGGCGCGCGCCCGAGTCGGTCAGCGGGAACCCGAAGGACGCCAGTCGATAATCTCAGCTTGGGCCGTGCAGCGGCCCTGCCAGCGATTCCAGCCAAGGCGTACGGCGAGGTCGACGGGCTTGCCTGGCTCGGGTGAGCGATGGGCTAAACGCCAGGCCACGAAGCCGAGTCGACGTCCATCCGGCAGACTGAGACTATGACGGAAGTTGACCTCGCCGTCGCCGAAGCGCTGGACGGGTCGGTCAAAGCGGAAGTCACGGAAGCCAAAGATGGGCTCAGGATTCCCCTCGCCGAAGGGCTGGAGCATCTCGAGCTCGTCGAGCACCTGCGTGGTCACCGAGTCAGGGTCGACCCAGTGGGCGATCTCAATGGCATTATCGATGACTCCCGGACCCGAGGCCATCTGGGTGGCTACCGCCTCAGCGAAACGCAGACGGAATGCTTCGACGTTGGCCACAGCGAGCGAGACGCCGACCGCCATAGGATGGCCGCCATAACTCGTGAGCAAGTCGTGGCAGGACTGAAGGGCCGCAACGAGGTCAACCCCAGGGATGCCACGGCCCGAGCCCTTGGCGAGATCGCCCTCGCGACCCAGCACGATGACCGGGCGCGACAAGGTCCGGCAGAGCTTGCCCGCCGCGATACCGACCACTCCGGGATGCCAGTCGCCATGGGCGACCTGGGCCGGAGCCGCTGCATGGGCCTCCAACTGCCGGGTGGCCTCCTCGGTCACGCGCCGATCAATCTCTTGTCTCTCGCGATTGAGGGAATCGAGCTGGGCTGCACCCTCCTGGCAGTCCGCCGCGGCCTCGGCCAAGATGAGGCGCAGAGGGATGGCTGCATCAGCCAAGCGACCGCTGGCATTGATGCGGGGACCAAGGCGGTAGGAAACGTCGGTCGAGGAGAGGGTCTGACCAGGGGTCAGGCCACTAACCTCAATCAGCGCGCGTAATCCCGGACGTCGGGCCTCAGAGAGCGCGCGCAAGCCGTGGGCGGCGAGAATACGGTTCTCGTGCCGGAGAGGGACAAGGTCGGCGATGGTGCCGAGAGCGGCGAGGTCGAGGTAATCCTTCACCGCGAAGGAGGTGCCGCGGGGGTCTTCGCGAAGACGCAGGACCTTGAGGAGGGCGTGGATCAACTTAAAGGTCAGACCCGCGGTGCAGAGCGACTGCCAAGGTGCACCCTGGGCGTCGCGTACGCGAGGGTTGACGAGGACGCAGTCCATCGCATGGCCATCCTTGGCTACGTGGTGGTCAACGATGATGACATCAATCCCATCGGCACGCAGACGGGCAACCTCGGCCACCGAGTTGGTGCCGCAGTCGAGCGCGACAAAGAGGCCCGGCCTACCCTCCCCCAGCACGCGGTCGAGGGCACCCATGGAGAGCCCGTAGCCTTCCTCGAGGCGTCGAGGGACATAAGAGCGCGGTTCACCACCGAGCCGGCGGAGAGCGTGGACGAGCGTGGCCGTGCTGGTCACGCCATCGACATCATAGTCGCCGATGATGGCAATGGGCTCGTGCGCATCGACCGCCTGAAGCAGGCGCTCGGCGGCCTCGCGCAGACCAGCCACCTCGAAGGGGTCCGAGATATGCGAGAGCTGGGGCCGCAGATGACGCTCCGCCTCGGCATCGTCATCGACGAGGCGGGCGAGCAGAGCGGCCATGACCGAGGAGACCCCAAGGGTCTCCTCAAGGCGGCGGACGCGCACAACGTCGGCCACCCGATGGGTCCAGGCAGGCATGCCGGCTCAGTTGGACTCCGCTCCAGCCTCCCAAGAATGCTTGCGCTCGCGCTCGGCCTCCTCGGCTCCCTCGCGTCGGCCACCATGCCACCAATAGTAGACGGGGGCAGCGATGTAGATGGACGAGAACGTACCAATGAGGACGCCGTAGACGAAGATCTCTCCGTAGAGCCGGACATCCCCGGCGCCGAACGCCCAGAGCGCGATGGCGCTAGTTAGCACCGTGATGGAGGTCAACAAGGTGCGGGGTAACGTCTGGTTGAGCGACAGGTTGATAATATCCCGGAGGCTCCTGCTGGGCGACTCCCTCAGGTTCTCACGTATACGATCGAAGACCACGATGGTGTCGTTGATGGAGTAACCCATCACCATGAGAATAGCGGCCACCATCGAGGCATTGAACTGGCCGCCGAACGCCACAAACAAGCCGATGACTAGAAGGACGTCGTGAAGGGTCGAGACCAGGGCACCAGCGCCAAAGCCGGACTCAAAGCGCAGGGAGACGTAAAGCCCAATACCCAGAAGCGCCAAGACGAAGGACCAGATGGCATTCTCCACCATCGTGGAGCTGACTGAGGCGCCGATAGCCTCGCGAGAGAGGACGACCTTGGCTGGATCAATCCCGGCAAAGAGCGAGGGCTCGGCCTTGGTCAGAGCCTCGATAATCCGGTTCACATTAGCGAACTCGGTCGCCCCGCCCTCACGAGTGAGCTCGGTCTCGATGCGCAGGGTGCGGGCACCGCCACCCAAGGGGGTAGTGGTGGTCGCAGTGGTATCCGGGAGGCCGAGAGACTCGGCGACCGACAGGATACGTGAGGTGTCGACCACTGCGGCTGGCGCGAGGGCAACTTGGGCCGACTCGCCGCCACGGAAGTCCTTACCGAAGGCCTCCTTGCCGCGGAAGCCCAGGAAAGCCATGCCGGCGACGATGAGAATCCACGAGACGACGAAAGCAGGCTTGGCGGCTCCGAGGAAGTTGATCCGACGGTCAGAGCGCATCCCGGGCAGGCCAAAGACTCGAGTGAGAACGCCATAACGGAGAGCAAGCTCCTGCAGACCACGGCAAGTGACGAGCGCCGTGATGAGGGTAGCGAGGATACCAATCGACAGGGTAACGCCGAATCCTTTGACCGGGCCAGTCCCCATCCAGATGAGGATGACAGCGGTAATCAAGGTCGTCAGATTGGCATCGACGATGCTCCAGAAGGCGCGGTCGTAACCCTGCACGAGGCAGGTCACGGCATCCTTACCGCGAGCCCGTTCCTCGCGCATACGCTCGAAGATGAGGATGTTGGCGTCGACTGCCATCCCCGCGGTAAGCACGAGGGCGGCCACGCCGGGGAGCGTGATGGTGGCTTGGAAATAAGCCATGGCGCCAAGCACCATCAGCATGTTCAAGCAGATGGAGAGGAAGGCGAAGGCGCCGCCCCACGCATAGAATGCCACGAGGAAGAGGACGATCAGGCTGATGGACACAGCCGAAGCGAGGACCGACTTGACTTGCGCGTCCTGCGCGAGGCTGGGACCGACTGAGATAATATCAAGCGTACGCAAGGGGAACTCGAGCGGGTTGTTAAGCACGTTGGCGAGCTCACGGGCCTCCTCCATGCTGAAGCGACCGGTGATGACCGCGCCGCCGCCGCGGATGGCGGCCTGCACCGTGGGCGCCGACTGAAGCACCCCATCAAGGACGATGGCGAGCTGCCCGGGCATCTCGCCGGGACGGTTGAGCGAGGAGATCCGCTCGGTCAGGTCGCCGAACATGCGGTCGCCCTCGGAGGTGAACTTCATGTCCACGAACCAGGAGAAGCCGTCGTTGCTCACCCCACGGGCCGAGGTGATGATCTTGCCGGTAGCATCGGCGCGCGTCCCCACGTAGTAGCGCTCGAGGCTGATCGCGCCGGTGCGGGAATCGACACTGCGCTCGGTCAGCACCTCGTAGCGGGCGACGGGTGAGCCGGGCTCGCGAGGATTCACAGGCAGCGTGCGGGTGGTGCGCTCGAGCTCGCCCTCCGACGGGCGGGCAAAGCGGTAGACTTGGCGAAACTCGAGCTTGGCCGGCTTCTTGAGGGTCTCGATCAGGTCGGGATTATTGACGGCGTCAGCCCCGGGCAACTGCACCTCAAGGATGCGGTCGCCGACGGGACGGATGACCGGCTCGGCCACGCCAGTCGCATTGACGCGACGGTCCATGACGCGGGCGGCCTCCTCAACCATGCTCATGCCGCCGCGCTCGGAGCGCTCGGCAAGGGTGGCCTCGGCACGCGCCAAGGTCTCGCGCGCCCGGGTTGCGCCAGAAACATCGCCGGAAGATTCGAGGCTAGCGAGCAGCGTCTTGGTCTCCTCGACTTGGCGGCGGGACTCAGCCACGGCGCTTTCGGTGTCTACCTCCAGCGTGAAGGCCACGCCTCCTTGGAGGTCGAGGCCGAGCTTAAGCTTACCCTGCGACCGACGCAGTAGCTCCTTTAGGACAAGCAGGTTGCGCTTCTGGAACTCGGGCTCGCGCACGAAGGTGCGGGGGTCGAAGAAGTAGGGCAGCAGCTCGACCACCGCGTCACGACCGCGACCGTCACTGATGTCACGCAGGGCCTGGAAGTAGGTCGGCGACGTGCGCTCCACCGGCACCGAAGGGTCCTTGGCGGCGTGGGCGGCCATCCGGGCCAGCGCCTCTTGGTGTAGGGGGGCGAAGGCGTCGGCCTGGGCGATGACGGCTCCAGGAGTATGCGCTTCGAGGGGGACGGTGCGGATGGGTGTAATCTCATACCAAGCCGCGCCGAGGCACAGCAGGGAGAAGACCACCTTCCACCAAGGTCGAAGGGTCATAGCGAGTGCAGTCCTGGGATCAGTTGGACTTGGCGCTGTCGTCGGCGGAAAGGACGGCGGAACGCAGGAAGACAAGCCGGACGCCCTCGGCGACTTGGAGAGTCACCCGGGTTTCCTGCAGTGAGACCACCTTACCATAGATACCCGCGCTTGTCATGACAGCATCGCCGACACTCAACTCAGACTGGAACTTGGCGATGGCCTTCTGCTGCTTGCGCTGAGGAGCAATCAGGAAGAAGTAGAACGCCACGAACATCAGGACGAGGGGGAGCAGGCTCATCAGGCCACCACCATCGGGGGAGGGGGCAGCTGGTGCGGCTTGAAGCAGGACTAGGGGGAGGTTTGGCATGTTGTTTTGTTTGGAAAGGGGTTAATCTGGGGTTGTTGCGAGGTGAGACAAAAAGGCAAGCCCGCTTGGAACAGGCGGGATTGACCCCCACCCCCCACACCGCAATATCCCAAGGTTCTCCATGGAACCAACCTCCAAGGGTCTACCTGACCCGGCGCCCAGCCCCTCGATGGCGAAGCCCGTGACCTTTGCCGCCGCCATGGCGACCCTAGGAGTGGTCTTTGGTGACATCGGGACGAGCCCCCTCTACGCCCTCCGGGAGAGCTTCAAAGCCGGACACGAACATGGGGGGGCGGTACCCGTCGTAGCCATCCTCTCGCTCATCATCTGGTGCCTAATCTTGGTGGTGTCGGTCAAGTATGTCATCCTCGTGATGGAGGCCAATGATGAGGGCGAGGGTGGCGTGATGACTCTCGTTTCGCTCTCCAGCCAAGGTAGCGATCGCTCGCGCCGGGGACTGCTGGTGGTTGGATTGATTGGCGCAGCTCTGCTCTACGGCGATGGTATGATCACCCCGGCCATCTCGGTGCTGTCGGCGATGGAGGGTATCAAGGAAGCCAACGATCGGCTAAACGGCCCCTTCTCTACCGCGACCCTCGCCCAGTTCATACCCTGGCTCGCCATCGCCATCCTTATCCCCCTCTTTGCTATCCAAAAGAAGGGCACCTCCAAGGTCGGCGCCTACTTCGGGCCAGTCACTCTAATCTGGTTCATCACCTTGGCCGCCTTAGGTGTCGGCTCGATGGTGCGGCATGCCGAGGTCCTACCCCAGCTGCTTGGAGCCCTCAACCCCCTAACCGGGTTCGGCCTTTTTGTGGCCGAGCCCGGCCTAGCACTTGCCATTATCGGGGCGGTCTTCCTCGCGGTGACGGGTGCAGAAGCTCTCTATGCCGACATGGGGCACTTCGGCGGTCGCCC
>JBFZFD010000196.1:0-9011 GCA_041306485.1 Opitutia bacterium
TCGCAGTGATGGGCTGCATAGTCAATGGACCTGGTGAAATGGCCGACGCCGACTTCGGCTACGTGGGGGGCGCGCCAGGCAAAATCAACCTCTACGTCGGTAAGGAGCCGGTGAGGTTCAACATCCCTCAGGAAGAGGCAGTCGAGCGCCTGGTGGACTTAATTAAGGAGCGTGGGAAGTGGGTGGAGACGGGCTGAAGCCGCGGGATGTCAGGGGCACAGGGGCACGGGGGCACGGCAGGTACAACTCGCTGGCGCTCGTTTACCCTAGAGGAGGGGATTTAAGGGATGAAGAGATGAAAGGATGAAGGGAGTCCGAGGTTCTTGAGTGATGAATCTCTATCCTCCGCCACCATCACTAAGGCCAACCCGCAGGGTTCACCCTCCCGTGCCCCTGTGCCCCCGAGAACCTGTGCACTTCCCCGTGAGTCCGTGCCCCTGTGCCCCTTTTGAGCCGCGCGCTTCGCGTGCGGCTTACTTGAACTCTATCTGACGGATGACGTGCTTCTCGAGGAGCTCGCCGCGGAGCTGAGCGTCGCCGTCGCCGGAGCAGCGCCGGACATCGTTGAGCAGGACGTAGGCCATCAGGCTCATCAGGAGGCCGACAAAGAGGTACTGCACCCAGATCATGATCTTCGGAGGCAGGGGCTTTCGACGGATGCGCTCGACCGTGGCCTGGAGCATGTGGCCGCCGTCGAGGACGGGGATGGGCAGGAGGTTGAGGATGGCCAGGTTGATGTTGATCACCACGGAGAACCAGATGACCAGCCGGATATCGTCCGAGAGGTTGACATACATCTTAGCGATACCGATGGCTCCCATCAACTGGTTGAGCTGGATGTGGGAGTCGCGGTCGACCAGCCGCTGGAGGGTCGACAGGGTGGAGGTGACCGCGATGGAGAATTGCTCGGCGGGAGTGCGATGCACGGTGACGGTAGGGGCGCGGAGGTCTGCGCCGATAGAGGGCACGGGATTGGGTTGGATCACGCGTACCGTGGCGGCGCGCAGGATGACATTGCCCTCGGACCCCCCTCGCGACCAAAAGACTTGGAAATCCGTCGCCTCCGGTGGTGCCGCTTTGACGAGGTCGTCGATGGAGCGGATGGCCACGAGGTCCTTGCTGTTGGCTCGGTCAAGCACCGCGCCCAAAGAGAGGGCTTGGGTGATCTCGGGCTCGCCGGTGGAGCTGTGCACCGTCAGTCGGAATTTGCCAGGGGAACCATCGACCGGCACGGGGATGAGTACGACGCGATGTTCTCCGCCCGCCCCGTGAGTGATGGCGACGACTGGGTTGGTCCGGAGCACGGGGATGGGGGTGACCTCTAGGCTGACTTCGCTTTGATCGGAGCGGCGGACGCGAAGGATGCGCGGTCCGGGGGCTTCGGAGCGCAGGTGCTGGCGGAAGGACTCCGCACCCAAGACGGCCTTACCATCGACGGATAACACTTGGTCTCCCTCGCGCAGGCCGGCCTTCTCGGCGGGTGATCCAGGGATGGGTGTGCCGAGGATGACGGAGGTGCGAGGAAGGATACCGATGGTGCGGATGCGGTCGGTGGTGCGCGTGTTGGTGGGAACGAGTTCAGGTCGCAGCACGAGGTCAATCAGCCCGCCATCGCGCTCGAGGCGGAGGTAGCAGAGAGGCTGGCCTTGTTCGTCGCGCCGGTTGCCCAGAAGGACACGCTCAATCAGGTGACTCCAGTTGCGGACCTCGACATCGTCGACCGATACTATTCGGTCGCCGGGCAGGACGCCCGAGAGATGCGCAGGGCCAGGCACGATGCGCGCCGCCCCGATGTCCGCCAGCGGTCCGCCGGCGCTGATGTTCGCTTCGACATGTCCCACCACCGTGGTCTCACTTCCCTCCTGGGCCGGCACACCGGCGAACCAGAGGATGAAGGAAAGGGCGAGGGCGAAGAGGATATTGAAGAAGGCGCCGGCGATGGCCACCCACATTTTGTCAGCGTAGGAGATGGGTGGCAGGCGCTCGGCACCGTCCTCCGTGGGACCCTCGACCGCAGACATGTCCGCCATCTGCGGGAGTGCCACATAGCCCCCAATGGGTAAAAGCGAGACGCGGTAGTCGACCCCATCCTTGCCCGTCCAACCGAAGACGCGCGGGCCCATTCCGATGGAGAAGCGCTCGACCTTCAGGCCTCGCCAGCGAGCCGCGAGGAAGTGGCCAAGTTCATGGACGAAGATCGAGCCTCCGAAGAAGAGCACCGCGAGGACGATACCCCACGTGTGGTTAAATAATTCCTGGAAGGAGATGGGCATGGGACGATTGGAAGGGTGGCTGGGGGCGGTGGAAAGGGGAAACGCTCAGAGCAAGCCCGCGGCACGCGCGCGGGCCTCGGCATCGGCAGCCAGGACTGCCTCAAGGCTGGCTCCGTAAGTCGAGGCGCTGGATAGGGTCATCTCGACCACCCGGGCGATGTCGGTGAAGCGGATGCGCTCCGAGAGGAAGGCCTCGACGGCTACCTCATTGGCGGCGTTAAAGATTGCCGGGGCACCGCCACCGGCACGCGCAGCCTCCCTGGCCAGTCCTAGCAGCGGGTAGCGCGCGTGGTCTGGGGGGAGGAGCTCAAGAGAAAGTGCTTGGGTTAAGTCGAGCCGGGGAGCAGGGCACGGGGGGCGGTCAGGCCAGAGCAGGGCGTCCTGGATGGGGTAGGCCATGCTGGGCGGGCTCAGCTGGGCCTGCAGGGTGCCGTCGGCGAGGGCAACCATCGCGTGGATGATGCTCTGGGGGTGGATGAGGACATCGATTCGCGATTCCGGGAGGTCGAAGAGCCAGCGCGCCTCAATCACCTCGAGGCCCTTGTTCGCCATGGTGGCGGAGTCGACGGTGACCTTGGGGCCCATCGACCAGTTCGGGTGGCGGAGCGCATCCTGCGGGGTCACGTCGCCGAGTTCAGCTAAAGGGAGCTGGCGGAAGGGACCTCCCGAGGCGGTGAGGATGAGGCGGTCAATCTCGGTGGACTGCTTACCTCGGAGTAATTGGTGCAGGGCATTATGTTCGCTGTCGACGGGAAGCAGGCGGATGCCGCGGGCGCGTGCCTCGGCGGTCACGGTTTCTCCAGCGAGCACCAGGATTTCCTTACTGGCCAAGGCGATGTTCTTGCCCGCGCGAATCGCGGCGAGGGTCGGGGTCAATCCCGCGGTGCCGACAATGGCCGAGACCACCGTGCGCACCTCCTCAAGGCAAGCGACCTCGGTGACGCCCTCGGGTCCCCCGACGATGCGGGTGCCGGGGGCGAAGGCTCCGGAGTCCCGCGCCGCTGCCGCCGCTTGGGAGTCGGCCAAGGCGATGAGGGCGACGCCATGGCGCCGGGCGGGCTCGACCAAGGACTGCCAGTTGCGATGGGCAGCCATTGAGACGAGGCGAAGGCGCTCCGGGTGGGCGTCGACCACGGCCAGAGTGCTCCGTCCAATGGAGCCGGAGGCACCGAGCAGGGCGATGGACCGGGTTTCCATGCGTCCCAACGAGGCAATCGGACGGGGTGGGAGAGGCAAGAGAAGATGAGGAGGTGCCCCTCTCTCCTGATGAAAGGTGAAAAGCTGACGAAACAGGGGAGGGACGACGAACCAAAGGAGCGGAGGGTGAGGAGGGATTCATCCGCTAGGTCAGGAGGTAAGTGCGCAGCGAGTTCACGCCAGTTGACCCGCCGTCACCGCAAACCCCGCAGTTCCCCTCTTGTCTCCCGGCCTTCCCCTGCTTGAATGCACGGATGGCCACCCAGCCTTCCGACCTCCAGAACCTCTCCCATCTCGGCAATACCCAGAACCGTCCTCAGTCGACGCTGGAGACTTTCCCTAACCGCAATGATGGGCGGGCTTATGTGGTTGAGTTGACGACTGATGAGTTCACCTGCCTATGCCCAGCAACGGGCCAGCCAGACTTTGCCCGGATCACCCTGCGTTACATTCCAGGTCCGCGCATCGTCGAGTCGAAGTCCCTCAAACTCTACCTTTGGTCATACCGCAACCAGGGCGTCTTCCACGAGCACCTTACCAACAAGATCCTCGATGACCTCGTCGCCGCCCTCGACCCGAAATGGTGCGAGGTGGTCGGCGAGTTTAAGGCGCGCGGGGGCATCGCCATCACCGTGCGCGCGGAGCACGGCCACAAGCCCGCGTGAGCCGGGGTCGGTCCAAGCCCGCCAAGGATGCGACCGTCTGGCCGGGCTCCGCAGAGGTGCGAGATTTTCTCGATCGCAGCCGCGCGGGACGTCGACTCTCGCCCCGTAGTTGTGAGAACTATGGTCGCTCGCTCCGGGCTTTTGCGCTCTGGCTAAAGAGAGATTCCGGCTGGTCGGGCGACTGGTCCGCGCTCGGTTCGCGCCAGCTGCGGGACTTTGTCATCGAGCTTCAGCGCACCCATGCGCGCCCCTCGGTGCACAACCGCATTTCCGCCATCCGCGCCTTCCTGGCCGACCTGCGCGAGCGGGGGCGCATCCGTACCTCGCCTGCCGCTGGGCTCTCGTTGCCCAAGCTTGCTCGCCGCCTGCCGATGCTCTTCACCGAGAACCAGGCCGCCGACCTGCTCGAGGAGCCCGAGTCTCGCGTCTCTGCCCGGGAGTCCCCTCTCACGCGCGCCGCCGACCGCGCCATCCTCGAACTCCTCTATGGGGGTGGCCTGCGTGTCTCCGAGCTCTGCGGCCTGAAGGTCGGCGATCTCGAGCTTGCCGAAGGCCTCGCCCGTGTACTGGGCAAGGGGGGCAAGGAGCGCGTTGTGCCAGTGGGTGAGGCTTCGGTGGTAGCGGTCAGGGCTTATCTCGAGCTGCGCGGCGGCCCTGGTCGTGGCGAACCCTTGCTGCTCGGAAGACGTGGTGGCCCCCTGCAGCCGCGGGCCGTCCAGCGCATGCTTAAGGATCGCCTGCGGGCGGCGGGCTTACCGATGGACCTTTCCCCGCACAAACTCCGTCACGCCTGCGCGACCCACTTGCTGGCCAACGGTGCGGACCTGCGCCATGTCCAAGAGCAACTCGGCCATGCCTCGTTGTCGACGACGCAGATTTACACGCATCTTACGTTGAGCAAGTTACGCGAGGTGCATCGCAAGGCGCACCCACGGGCCTGAGCGGTTCAGCGGGGACCGCCGAGGTGCTGTCGGAGGAATCGCACGCGCTCGAGTCGCTCGGGATTAGCCTCGCCTGCGCCGTGACCGCCGCCCGGGATAACTCGCAGGGCGACTTGCCCGCCCTTGCCCGCATTGCGCAAAGCCTGATGAAATTGGAGGGTGCTCCGGGGATCGACATTGCTATCGACCTCTCCGACCGTGAGCAGGAGATGGCCGCGAAGGTTGGCGGCGGCCGAGCTGCAGCTATTGGAAGCGTACCAAGGTCCGACGGGCCATCCGAGCCACTGCTCGTTCCACCAGAGTTTGTCCACGCGGTTGTCATAGCACCCGCAGTCGGCCACGCCGGCCCGGTAGAAATCCCCATGTCGCAGGAGTCCCCAAGCGGTGCTCTGTCCTCCCGCTGAGCCGCCGAAGATCCCGACCCGGCTGAGGTCCATCTGGGGCTCGGTCTTAGCTAGCTCGCGCATCCACGCGATGCGGTCGGGGAATCCGGAGTCGGCGAGGTTGCGCCAGGCCTCCTGATGAAAGGCTTTGCCGCGGTTCCAGGTGCCGCGTCCGTCAATCTGGACAACGTAGAATCCTGCGAGGGAGGGTTCGCGATGATTGCGCACCCAGGGGTTGAAGCCGCGAGGGACAAAGGAGTCTTGGGGGCCTGCGTAGATGTGCTCGATGACAGGATAGCGCTTGGCGGGGTCGAAGGGGTGGGGCCGTGTGACCAAGCCCCAGATGTCGAACTTCCCCTCGCGGTCCTTGGCGACGAAGGCTCGCTGAGGCGTCCAGCCCGCGTCCTTGGCTTGACGGACATCGGCCTGACCAAGCTGGGCGACGACTGAGCCATCGGCGATGCGACGAACGGAATGTCGCGGGGGGAGATCAGGGCGCGAGGAGGTTACCAGGAGATGACGTCCGCAGGGTGAGACCGATCGCAGCTCGTGATGCGCGTCCTCTGGCGTGAGGTCCACGAACCCCGTGCCATCCAAGCCCACCCGACAGAGATGGCTGTGGTAAGGATTCTCGCCGGATCCGAGGCTGAGACACTCGAGGAGGGCCCAACCTGCTTTTTCGTCAACATGCAGGACTCTCCGCATCACCCACTCGCCGCGCGTGATGGCGTGCAGGGTGCGTCCATTGCGCAGGTCTATACGATAGAGGTGGTTCCAGCCGCTTCGCTCGGAGGTCCAGAGCGTCGTGCCATCGGCGAGGTCATGTCGGAAGCGTTGGCCGAAGGTGTAGACGAACTTGGGGTCGCGTTCCTCGAGTAAGATGCGCCAGTCGCGCTCGGCCACGCGGTGCTCAACGAGGCCATGTCCCGTAAAGCCGCGGCGGATGAAGCTGGCACGCAGTCCGCGGCTATTCGCGGTCCACTCGAGTCCGTTGAAGTCGTAGGTCGGCCCGATCAGCTCCGGGGGCAAGGCTGAGCCTGTCTTGGCGTGGATATCAAAGACCCAGGGTGTACGTTCAGGTAGGGGGTCGCCAGCCACGGGATAGTCCAAGGTGCGAGATTTTCCGTCAGCCGAGTTTTTGAGCACCATCTCGCGCGTGGTGACGGCCTTGCGCGACCAGATGGCGAAGCGCCGGCCATCGGGCGACCAGCGGGGCTCGCCTTCCCAGGAGGAGCCTGCCGGTGCCGCTGGGCTGAGTAGGATGGAAGGGCCGTGCTCGCCGAGTGGCTCGAGGTGCAAGGCCGCGCCCTCTACCCGCGCCCGCCAGCGTCGGTCGGGTGAGACCCAGCCCTTGCTGGAGTGGGATTCCGCGCGCCCAGCGACGAGCGGGAGAATGGGTGCCTGCTTGGGATCGCCGGCTGGCTCTCCGCCCTCGCGGATCTCACCCTTGGCGACGAGGAGCTCGCGGCGGAGGACCTTGCCATCGGTTCCTCGCCAGTCAAAGGCGAGGCGCTCGCCGTCGGCTGACCAGCGGGCGCCGCCGAGGCGGACATTGTCCATGCCACGGCTCCACGCCTCGTAGGTGGATTGCCATCGGGCGAGCGAAGGTTCCTCGCCACCGAGTGCGCTGGCGAAGAGGATGAGCGCGAGGAACCTCATTTGCCGGGTGACATCCAGGGCGCGACTGGGAGGCGGTCTTCGCCGTCTGAGACCAGGCTCCACTCCGGCCAGGACTTCCAAGCATAGCGGGCGCGCGGCGGTTCAATCGCTCCCTCGCAACGGAGGGTGACGGTCGAGCCCTTCAGCTCGGCAATCGCGGGCAGCCACGATCCATCCTTGCCGAGCATCTCGAAGCCCTTGCCTTCGTTGAGCAGGCGGACTGGTCGGTCGAAGCTGATACTGAGCCCGCCGCGAGAGTTCGTGAAACGCAGCGGGGCAGGAGGGGAGCCGACGATATCCTTGGCGTAGACACGCTCCAATGCGAGGAGGGCGAGGCGCTGGCCGACCGGTTTCTTATCGCGCGGATGGATGTCTTTCTCCTCCCCGAGGTCGATGTTGACGGTCATCATCGCGCCCGGGACCGCACTCGCGACCACCTGCTGCTGAGCACGGAGGGCTGGCCATTGCTCGTTGCCGGAGCGGAAGCGAGGAAGTTGGACGATCAGGAAGGGGAACTCGCGGCCCCAGGCCTTGTGCCAGGCGCGAATCATGCCACCGAGCACCCAGTCATAGGTCTTGGCGTTGGCCGCGTTGGACTCCCCCTGGTACCAGAGGGCACCGCGGATACCGTAGCCGACGAAGGGGTGGACCATGCCGTTCCAGTTCATGTGGGGGCCGTTCGACCAGACGGGCGGGTTCTTCGGATCCTTTTTCTCGGCGCGCGCGGCGACGGACTTGTCCTCGCGTTGCTGCCATCCCTCTGCGCCCTTGAGACCATCGTACATGCCCCGCGGCCCCCAGGCCTCGGCCCGCGTGCCACCGATAGAAGTGACGATAAGGCCGACGGGCTGGCGGAGCTCGGTGCGCAGCCGGCTACCGAAGAAATAGGCGGCGGCTGAGATATGGGGAACGGTGGTCGGGTCGGCCTTGACCCACTTGCCCTTGACGTCGGCCGCCGGCTCGGCGGCGGGCGCGGTGGCCACGCGGAACCAGCGCAATGCACTGTCGGCGGGACGTTTCTCCGCTTCGGCGCGGGCGAAGGTCCCCGCGACCGTCATGTTCATGTTGGACTGGCCGGAACCAATCCAGACCTCGCCAACGAGCACGTCGGCAGCGCGAAATTCCTCGCGCTGGCCGTCCTTGCTAGCGACTACGACCAACTCGCGCCCATTTTCGCTGGGAGTCAATCCCCTCAAGGTAGCGCGCCAGGCACCCTTGCCGTCTGCCATCGCAGTGGCCTTGACCTCGCCGAGTGAAACTTGAATGCCCGACCCAGGGGAGGCCTGCCCGAAGACCGCGGTGTCGCCGGTCTGGAGGACCGCGCCCTCCGAGAAGATAGCAGGCAGACGGAGGTTCTGGGCGCTGAGGGAAGTAGCCAAAAGCATGAGCAGTAAGGAAAGTTGGGGCATTTCACGTAGACCGATGAATAGGGCAGAGGGTTCCTCTGGATATCTCGCCCAGAAAATGGGCATCGCGTCGCTATCCGCTGTTGAAGGGTCTCGTCCCAAGGCTAGAATCATCCCCATGCACCGGATGAGATTAGCAGTCCTAGTTCTGGTAGCTACGGTCGCCCCTCTCTTAGCCAAGCGGGCTTATGAGACCGCCCCCATTAACTACGAGGGTTCCGTTTCGCGTGATCCCATGGTGAGCCTAATCAATTCGATGCGGGGAAGGGAGGCTGAGTTTCGCTCCTTGTCGGAAGGCCAGCGTCTGCTCTGGTTGCTTGAAGCCTTGGGCGTACCGGTCGAGTCCCAACTTCTAGTGTTTAGCAAGACCTCGCTGCAGAGGCGGCGAATTGACCCGACTCGGCCACGCGCACTCTATTTCTCGGACGAGGTTTATGTGGGCTGGGTTCCTGGTGGCCTCATCGAGGTCACTGTCTTCGACCCCCTC
>JBFZFD010000197.1:0-12724 GCA_041306485.1 Opitutia bacterium
AACGACGCATGAAACCCCTCCTCCTCTCCTTCCTTGGCCTGTTGGCTTCGCTGCCTTCTAGCCTTCCCGCGCAGATGCGCGCCGAAGAGGTCTACCGCGACCCCCGTGCCGAGGCCTTCTATCGGGAGAACCCTGATTTCTTCCGCTTTGCCAAGCCGTCCGATCTACCCGCCGACCTCGAATGGAAGGACGGCGCGGAGCAGGAGGAGTTTGCAGACCCTGCGGCCAAGCGCGGCGGGACGCACCGCCTCTTTCTAAGGGCTACACCGCCCGTGCTCCGGAGAGTCGGTCCGAATTCCAACAACGGTTTCCGTGGCTACGCCTACGATGCCAATGACTACAACCTCCTCGGCTCTCACCCGAACACCCTGAAGCCCATTCCCTCGCTGGCGACGAGCTGGGCAATGTCCAAGGACGGCATGACTGCCTATTTCCGACTCGATCCCAATGCTCGCTTCACCGACGGGCAGCCGGTGACGGCCGACGATTACCTCTTCACCTTCTACTTCTATCGCTCGCCTTGGATTCAGGCAGCTTGGTACGCCGACTTCTACACCCGAGAGTGGGGAGGGGTCACGCGTTATGACGACCATACGCTCGCGGTGCACGCCCCTCGTATGCGCCCGGACCAGCTCCTGTGGCTGGGTGGACTCTCCCCGACGCCACGCCACTTCTTCCGCGAACTTGGCCCTGACTTTGTCACCGCCTACGCCCAGCGCTTCCAACCGACGACCGGCCCCTACGAAATCCGCCCAGAGAACTTCCAGAGGGACGCTTCCATCACCTTCACCCGGATCGACTGGTGGGGCGACAAGCGCCGCTTCCACCGCTTCCGCTACAACCCCGATGCCATCGAGTTTCGCATCGTGCGCGAAGCCGACAAGGCCTGGCAGATGTTCCTGCAGGGTGAGTTCGACCTCTCCCTCGCTGGCATGCCCCGCTACTGGTATGGGCTCAACGAGGAGCCCGCTCATCGGCTCGGCTACGTGAGCAAGGTCCAGTTCTATAACGACATCCCCCGCCCGCCCTATGGCGTCTACCTCAACAGCCTACGCCCGCCGCTCGACAACCGCGACCTCCGCGTCGGCATCCAGCACAGTCTCGATTTCCAGCGGGTCATCGACACCTTCTACCGCGGCGACTACGGGCGACTCGAACAGTTCAGCGAGGGTTTTGGCATCTTCAGCGACCGCTCAATTCGGGCGCGGGCCTACTCTCCCGCCCTAGCCCGCGCGGCCTTCGCCCGGGCCGGCTACGACCGCGCCGGATCCGACGGTATCCTCATCGACCGAGAGGGCCGTCGCCTCTCTCTCCTGCTGACCGGCGACGACTCCGACCGGCGTAAGTTCCTCGCTACCCTCGTCGAGTCTGCCCGGCGCTGCGGCCTCGAGCTACGCACCGAGGCGCTCGAACACACCACTATGTACCGGAAGGTCATGGAGAAGCGGCACGACATGGTCTTCTGGGCCTGGAACGCCACCGGCAAGTGGCCCGAACTCTGGCAGTCGCACCATAGTGACAACGCCATCGAGCGCACGCCAGAGGGGCGTGTCGTGCCCAAGCGTCAGACCAACAACATCACCGGCACTTCCAACCCCGAGCTGGACCGCCTCATTGACGCCTTCCGTGCCTCGACCAACGAGGCCGAGATGCTCGACCTCACCCACCGAGCCCAGCGGCTGGTGCACGAGGAGGCGGCCTTCGCCCCCGCTTTCCGGGTCCCCGGCTATCGCCTCGCTCATTGGCCCTGGGTGCGATTCCCCAAGGACTTCGACGTGCGCTCGAGCGACGAGGTCTACACCTATGGGCTCTTCTGGCTCGAGCCAGGGCAACGCGAGCCCGAGCTAGCAGCCTTCCGCGCCGGTACGCGCAAGGGCGAACCACGCAGCGAGGTGCACGATCGCTGGAGAGCGGATTGAGGAGTCAACTAGTAGAGCCGTCGCAGATACGACTGACGGCAGAATCGAAGCCCGCGGGGTCCCCTAGGATTTCGATATCGAGCCGCAGGTAAACGAGCGGAATGGCGGGCTGAAAGTTGGACTGCAGCCGGACGGCGTCCTTCTCGGTAGTGACAATCATCTCGGCCTTGGCCCGCAGGGCGCGCTCGAGAATCTCGTCGAGGTCCTCATCGACAAAGGCATGGTGGTCGAGGAATCGGCGGTTGGCCACGAGGACCGCGCCGAGGTCGCGCAAGGTGGCCTCAAAGCGCTCGGGCGTAGCGATACCGGAGAAGGCCATCACCCGGCGGCCGCGCAGGTCTGAGATGGGACGTGGGTTGGAACCGTTAATCTCAACCAGCTCGCGGGGGCGGTGAGCACAGGCGATGATCTCGGCATGAGGATTATGGCGGCGAATCTCAGCGTCGAGCTCGGGGGGGACGCCGTCGTCGCACTTGGTGACAAAGACGAAGGTGGCGCGGCTCAGGTTGCGGACGGGCTCCCGGAGGATGCCGCGGGGGAGGAGGCGGCGGTTGCCGAAGGGATTATGACGATCAACCAGCAGAAGGTTGACCGTACCGCGGAGCGGTAGGTACTGGAGGCCGTCGTCGAGCAGAATGGTATCGACCCCGAAGCGCCTTAGGGCGAAGCGGCCGCCTTCTACCCGGTCGCGGTCGACCACCACGACAACCCCAGCATCGAGCAGGTTGCGGGCCATCATGTAGGGCTCATCGCCAGCCTCCTCGGGCTCGGCGAGGACGGACTTGCCATCGGAAACCACTAAGGGGTCGGGCCGGTGGCCCTGGGTCAGCCAGCGCCAGAAGCGAATGGGCATCGAGTCGCTCCGGCCCTTGTAACCCCGAGAAAGGATGGCCACACGGCGGCCTCGCTCGGAGAGGACGCGGGCCATCCGCATGACAATCGGGGTCTTGCCCGTGCCCCCGACCGTAAGGTTGCCGACCACCACGACCTTGCAGCCCAGGGGGGTGTCTTGGAGAATACGCTCGCGGTAAAGCCAGAGGCGGAGGGCGACCAGCCAGCCGAAGATGACCGAGAGCACCCGCAGGAAACCCGCCAGCAGAGCGGCAAGCGGGCCGGGACGACGGTCATGGACCACGTCCACGGCGAAGCCCGCAATGGCCTGCGCCAGAGCGGAAATCGGACCCCTGTGCTTGGTGGACATCGAGAGGGTTGTGCCAAACTTGTTTGACGCGGGCAAGCCTGCCGATGGATAAGACCCCTCCCCGCCATGTTTGTCGAAGTGCTCAGGACCAAGCTGCTCCGTGCCGAGGTCACCGCCGCGCGCCTCGACTACGAGGGCAGCCTAGCCATCGACAGCGAGCTTATGGACCTCGTCGGGATGCTCCCCTACGAGCGCATCCTAGTCGGTAACTTAGCCAATGGGAGCCGTTTCGAGACCTACGCCATACCCGCCCCGGCCGGTACCCGCGAGGTCTGCCTCAACGGGGCTACCGCCCACCTGGGAAAGCCTGGAGACCTCCTCGTCATCATGACCTTCGCCCAGATGTCCCACTCGGAAGCCCAAGAGTGGAAACCCTCGACGGCCACCCTCGGCGAACACAACCGCCGGATCATCCGGATTGAGAACCCTGCCGGCTCCGCCGACCTGATTGCCTCCTTCCAAAGATGAGCCTCCGCCTCTACATCCCCGGGCCCGTCACGGTCTCTGATTCCGTCCTCAAGGCGATGACCCAGCCTATGATGGGCCACCGGTCCAAGGGCTTTGTCGCTCTCTACCAAGAGATCCAGCCCCGCCTGCAGGCTCTCTTCCGCACCACTGACCCGGTCTACCTTTCCACCAGCTCCGCCTGGGGGGTAATGGAAGGGGCTCTCCGCAATGTATGTCGTAAGGCCGTGCTCAACTGCATGAACGGGGCGTTCTCCGACAAGTGGAACGACGTCGCCCGCCGCTGCGGCAAGGAGGCCGAGGCGCTTCGCTTCGAGTGGGGCGAGGCGGTCGACCCCGTTGCAGTCCGCGCGGCCCTCGCTACCGGTCGGTTCGACTGCCTGACCCTCATTCACTCGGAGACTTCCACCGGCACCCTCTCCCCTTTGGCCGACATCATGGCGGTGGCCCGCGAGTTCCCCGAGGTCATCACCATCGTCGACGCGGTCAGCTCCTTCTCTACCCTGCCGATCGACAAAGACGCTCTCGGGATCGATATCCTCCTGACCGGCTCGCAGAAGGCCCTCGCCCTGCCCCCGGGCCTCGCCCTGCTCTCGGTCGGAGAACGTGCCCGCGAGCGTGCTAAGTCCGCCCCGGACCGCGGCTACTACTTCGACTTGCTCGAGTTCCACGAGAACCACCTCAAGGGCATGACGCCCTCCACCCCCTGCATCTCCCTCATCTACGCGCTGCGCCAAAAGCTGCTGGAGATTGATGCCGAGGGCCACGAGGCGCGCTTCGCCCGGCACCTGCGCCTCAACGAGGCAGTGCGGGCCTGGGGCTTCGCCAAGGGCTTCGAGCTGCTGCCGCGCCGCGAGTTCGGCACGCGCGGCCTGAACTGCTTCCGCAACACCCGCGAAGTCGACCTCGAGCGCCTCAATGCGACCCTGAAATCACGCCACTCTCTCATCATCGACGGCGGCTACGGTAAACTCAAAGGAAAGACCTTCCGCATCTCCAACATGGGCGACGAGACCGACGCCACCATCGCCACCCTCCTTGCAGCCCTCGACGACGCCCTCGCCGAGCAGGGGAAGTGACCTCCCCCTTGACAACCTGTTAGACTCGTACGCGTGAGCACACCCAAGACATCCCGGAAAAAATCTGCCCCCGACAACGAGGGCGCATTCAAGACATTGGTCATCGCCGAGAAGCCCTCGGTGGCGGCCGACATCGCACGCGTCCTCAAAGTCCCCAAGTCTGGCGACGCCTACGAAGACGATCGCTGGGTCATCTCCTCCGCAGTCGGTCACCTCGTCGAACTCCGCGAGCCCCACGAGCTCAACCCTGCCTGGAAGGGCTGGACGCTTTCTGCCCTACCCATTCTCCCCCCGGAGTTCGATGGCTCCCTCCGCAAGGATGTCCTCAGGTGCCGCGAGGAGCGCGGTTCCTCCGAGCGTTTCCAGCAGCTCAAGAAACTTCTCGCCCGCAAGGACATCGCCAAAGTGGTCAATGCCTGCGATGCTGGGCGCGAGGGCGAGCTCATCTTCCATATGATCTGTACCCTGGCCGGCTCCCGCCTGCCCGAGCAACGGCTGTGGCTGACCAGCATGACCCCGACGGCCATCCGCGACGCCTTCGAGCACCTGCTCGAGCCGTCCGAGAAGGCCGGGCTGCGCGCCTCCTCCATTTGTCGCTCACAGTCCGACTGGATGATCGGGCTCAACATGACCCGCTGCGCGACCAAGATGCTCGGCGGCAGCAAAATCTCCAAGGAGAGCGTGCACCCTGTCGGCCGCGTGCAGACGCCCACCCTCATGCTCGTTGTCCGTCGTGAGATGGAAATCCGCGCCTTCAAGCCCGTCGCCTTCTGGAAGGTCGAGGGCAATTTCCGTCTCTCCGCTGGCGAGTACCTCGGCGCCGCTCAGGTGCCTGGGGTGGCAGAGCGCAAAGAAGCCGAGCGCTTTTATGACGAGGCCCAGGCCCGCGCCTTGGCTGATGAGGCGAGTCGCATCGGCTCAGGGACGGTTACCGACGAGCGCAAGCCGAAGCGCGAGAGCGCCCCGCGGTTGCTCGACCTCACCACCCTGCAGCGCGAAGCCAACCGCCGCTTCGGCTTCTCCGCCCGCACCACCCTCGCCACTGCCCAGTCCCTCTACGAGCGCCACAAGGCCCTAACCTATCCTCGCACCGACTCCTCGCACCTGCCCGAGGACTACGTGGCTACGGCTAAAGAAGTGCTTGGCTCGCTCGCCGACGGTCACGCTGCCGGGCCGTTCGCCCGTGAGGCCCTCGCCAAGGGCATGGTCGACCGCGCCGGCAAGCGCGTCTTCGACAACGCCAAGGTTAGCGACCACTTCGCCATCGTCCCCACCGGCACCATCCCGCAAGGCCTCGACGAGGTTGAGCGTCGCATCTACGACCTCGTGGTCCGCCGTTTTGTGGCCGTCTTCTTCCCCCTCGCCGAGTTCGAGGAGACCGTGCGCACGACTCAGGTCGGCCCGCACGCCTTCCGCACCACGGGCAAGGTATTGGTCGTCGCCGGGTGGCGCGCAGTCTGGGGCCAGGAGGCTGAGGCAGATGAGGATCGTGACAAGGAAGGCGCGGCCAACCTACCCGCCCTGACACCTCCCGATGGCGATCCCGCCCGTGCCACCCTCACAGACATCGACGTGCGCGAGGACGCCACCAAGCCGCCCTCTCGCCACAATGAGGCCTCGTTGCTCGGTGCGATGGAGAACGCTGGCAAGCTGGTCGACGACGAGGCCCTCGCCGACGCCATGAAAGAGCGCGGCCTCGGGACGCCCGCGACCCGCGCCGCTACCATCGAGGGGCTTCTCCGCCAAAAGTACATCGAGCGCCAGGGCAAGGAGTTGGTCCCCACCGCCAAAGCCTTCAAGCTCGAGAAATTCCTCTCCGCCAACGAACTTCTGTTGCTGGCCGACCCACAGCTCACTGGGGAATGGGAGCACAAGCTGCACGAGATGGAGCGTGGTCGCCTTTCCGCGGCCGACTTCATGCGCCAGATTCACGCCTCCGCGCAGGACATGACGGAGCGTGTGAAGGTAAATATCGGGCGGCCCCTCGAGACCGAGGACACCGAGGTGATGTCACCCGACGGCACCCTGATGACATCCGACGAGCGTGCCTACCGCTCCCGTGAGACCGTCGAGCAGGGCAAGAAGGTCGTCTCCAAGGTCCTCGTCTACCGCGAACTCGGCGGCAGGCCCCTCACCACCAAGGAACTGGGCGAGCTGCTTGTGAAGCGACGCATCGGTCCCTTCCATGACTTCCGCTCGCTGAAGTCTGGGCGTAATTATTCCGGTTACATCAAGCTCGAGGAGGTCAAGGGGCAGCTCAAGGCCTCGCTCGATCTCCCCCCGCGCGAGGGCGACCTCGACGGCGAGGCCTTCGATGTCGAATGGCCCGTGCTCGGCAACTGCCCCCTGACTGGCCTGCCCGTGCAGCAGACCCCTGCTGCTGGCTACCGCGTCTGTCCGGCCAAGGCTCGTGAGGCCAGCGCCAAGAAGACCTTCAGCCTCAACGGCGTCATGCTGCAGTCGCCTATCACGCCCGACGATATCCGCGACCTCCTCGGTCCGAAGGGTCGCACCGCGGAGAAGCGCTTCATCTCCAACCGCACTAAACGTCCCTTCAGCGCCTGGCTCGTCCCAGACAAGGATAAGGGCTGGTGGTTCGCCTTCCCGCCCCGCAAGCCCAAGGGTAATGCCAAGGGCAAGGGCAAGCCGAAGGCCGACGACGAGGCAGGCACGGAGAATGGCTGAATAGCTCGTTAGCTCTCTAGCTAGTTAGCTCTTTAGCTCGTTAGCTCTCTGGCTCCTTAGCTCTCTAGCTCCCTAGTTCTCTGGCTACGTAGCTCTCTGGCTACGTAGCTTTTCGTCAGGCACTGGCACAACTCACCGCACTCAGCCCCCTCAGTCCCCTTAGCCTCCTTAGCCTCCTCAGCCTCCTTAGTCTCCTCAGCCCCCTTAGTCTCCCTGCCTCCCCCTGCCTCTCTCCCCCTCATTTTACCCACCAATCGCCCTGCTCCCAGTCCTGACGTGGGATGCGCAGGGTGAAGGGGAGCCCGAGCTCGATCTCAAGTCGACGTAGGAAAGCTAGCTCGGTAGGTGAGCCGTCTCGCTGCAAGGAAAGCTCACGCTGCCAAACCTCGCGTAAATAGGTGTAGGCCTCGCGGGGCCGGCCAGCGTCTTTGAGGAGTCGGCCAACAAAGTAAGCACAGTACCAAGGAGCCGGCGGTGACAGGTGGGCGCGACGATAGTACTCGGCCGCTGCCAGAGGGTCGCGAAGCTTGGTCTCGGCTAGATAGCCACCCACCACTAGCAGAGAGGAGGGACGGCGAGCGACGGGTACTCCTTCCTCCAGTCCCTCCAGTGCCTTGCGTGCAAAGCGTGCGAAGATGGCCTGCTGCTCGGGCTCGGTGACGCGAAGGTAGCCGCCGCGGGCACGGATTTCCCAGTGGGCCATATCGAGCCCAACCATGTTGGCACGGTTCTCCCAGAAGGTCGTGGCATGAGGATCCAGCTGACAGGCTAGGCGCAGAAGAGCCTCGCAGCCGCGGTCGCGACGTTCCCACTTCACGTAGGCGCGAATCCAGGCGAGGTCGGCGAGCACGGGGCGGAATCCCCCGAGGATGCCCAGCAAGGCACCCTGCCCTGCGCTCAGCTCAAGGTCAGCCCGTCGCAACTCGGGCACGGCACGTCGGGCCTTGGACCAAGCATGCTCCGATGCCTCCCCAGCGGCCAGAGCCAGGAGCAGCGCAAGCAGGATGGCACCTCGACCGGACATCGCTCAGATTTCCCTCCGGCGGAACGCCAGACAGGCCAGCAAGAGCAGGACGGCGAGATAGGCCAGGCCAGAGAGCAGGAGAGCGGGCAACGTGCCCGCCTCGACCGTGCCAGGGGCAAGCACGAGAGCCTCACCGATGTTGAATGACTGGAGATTGGGAAAGAGGCGGGTGGAGGCCCAGAGCAAGGTCTTCATCGTCGCTGTCTGACCAGCCTCCTGCAGGGCCTCCTGGGCGACCCAGACCAACTGACCCGCAAGAACTGCCATCGAACCAACGACCACGGTGTAGAGGAAGGTCCGGGCGAGCGAGCCGAGCAGGAGAGTCAGCGCTGCGATCACCCCGAGCCGAACCACTTGGAGTAAGGCATGGGCGGCCAGACCCGGCAGGCTGAGCTCGGGGGCGGCCAACTCCAACCGGGCGGCACGGGCGGCGACCTCCGGCTCGCGCATCATTAAAATGACGGCGAGGAGCGCGGTCACAGCCAAAGCGAAGACGGCCAGCACCGCCCAGGCACCCAGAAATTTCCCCAAGAGGAACTCGGAGCGCCCGACCGGCTTCGCCAACAATGTCAGCGCCGTCCGGTTATCTAACTCCGCATAGAGCAGCTGAGCTGGCAGCACCACTGCTAGCACCGAGCCGAGCAAGAGCGTCACGCCGAAGCCTAAGTCGGCCAAGAACTTCAGCTCCTGGTTACCAAAGTCGATCGCCTTGAGGGGAAGTGAGCCGAGGGTCATCGCCAAGGCGAGCACGAGCAGGAACCCGAAGAAACGCTGGCGCAAGGCCTCGAGGAAGGTGATGCGAGCGATGGGGAGGATGCGGGACTGCATGATGGGCGGACGGGACGAAGGGATGATAAAGGTGTCTGGGAAAATGGAGGGGAAGTGAGGCGGGCGAGACTTCGTTCTAAGATGGGTGGTTCCTCGTTTTCTTTTAGCGGATGTTCCGCATCAGCAGAGGAGCTGGTCTGGAGGAGTCTAGTCGCGGCTGCCCGTGACCAGCTGGCGGAACAACTCGTCGAGGGATTGGCGGGGGTGGGCGATGCCGAGGATGCGCGCACCAGCGGCCTCGAGTGCGGCCTCGGCGGCGGCACGCGCGGCGGGAGTGAGGCCTTCGACGGTGATTTGGTGCCGATCGCGGCGGGCCAGTACCTCGTCCAATCGACCTTCGAGCACGAGTCGCCCGCGATCCATCACGGCAATGCGGTCGCAGACCTCCTCGACTTGCCCAAGGAGGTGGGAGCAGAGCACGACGGTTTTACCTTTGTCACGCATCGCCCGGATCATCCGGCCGATGGCGCCAGCCCCGACCGGGTCGACGCCCGCGGTCGGCTCATCCAAGATCACAAGCTCAGGGTCGTGCACCACTGCTTGGGCAAGGCCGATACGCTGCAGCATGCCCTTGGAGTAGGTACCGACTTGGCGCGCTCCGGCCTCGGACATATCAGCCAGGGCGAGCGCTTCCTCGACCGCTGTATCGAGGCGATCGGAAGGCACGCCGCTGAGCTGCGCGCAGTAGCGGACGAGCTCCCTCCCCGACAGGAAACGGTGAAAATAAGGAGCCTCAGGGAGGAATCCAACCCGGGCGCGGGCGGCGGGCGAGGCGAAGCTATCACCCAGCAGAGTGAAGGAGCCGGAGGTCGGTGCGACGAGCCCTAGGACAATCTTCAGGGTCGTGCTCTTGCCACAGCCATTGGGTCCGAGCAGGCCATAGACCTGCCCGCGGGGGATGCGAAGGGTCAGGTTCTCGACCGCGCGAAGCTTCATGCCGCGCAGGCCAACCCGGAAGTCCTTGGTCAGTCCGTTCAGGGTGATGGCATCTCCATCGGACACTTTGGCTATCTCAGGCGAGGTCATGGCTAGGTTCGGATTTCGAAGCGAGGGCAGGTACGTAGGCCGACAAAAGAGCGGGCCTCAACCCCCCTGATATGTCCCTCGAGCCTCTCCGCCACGGCCGCGAGGAAGTCCTCGACCTCCCTTTCCGACCCCTCGGCATGGACCAGGACCCGGCCATCGGGAAGGTTCTGAGCATAGCCGGTGACCTCAAACCCCCTGGCCACGGCCAGCACCTCGGCCCGGAAGCCGACGCCCTGCACTCGACCACTGTACCAGGCGTCGGAATGGGAGACATGGGTTGACATTGCAGGCTTATGAGGGAGATTGAGAGGGTATCCCAAACCACCTTCAACCGCAAACGCCATGACCCTCCCCCTCGCAGTCCTCGACGGCCCCGTCCTCTGGCTTATCCTAGCCTTGGCCATCCTACTCTTCGGAGGCTCCAAGCTTCCCGAGCTCGCTCGCGGTCTCGGTAAAGCCAAGCGCGAGTTCCGCAAGGCCTCCGAGGAAGTCGAAGACGAGGTCCGCTCCGCGGTCGAAGAAGACGAGCAGCGCAAGGCCCGCCTTCGCCAGATCGAGGAAGAAGAGCGCGCCCGCATCCGCGCCAAGATTGCGGCCGAGACTCCCAAGAACGACGGTAAGCAGAACTGAGCGCCCAAGGCGCCATGTTCACCGGGCTCGTCGAGACCACCGGCAAGGTAGCTGGACTGGCCCCCTCTCCTGACGGCGGGACTCGCCTATCCGTCATCTCCCCCCTCTACCGAGATTGCGCGGTTGGTGATAGCGTGGCTCACAACGGGTGCTGCCTGACAGTGGCTACGAGGGAGGGTGACATTGCCTCCTTCGACCTCCTCGCCGAGACCCTCCGCTGCACCAACCTCGGCGACCTCACTCCTGGCGACACCGTCAACCTCGAGCGTAGCCTACTGCCGACCACTCGACTCGGTGGACATTTCGTGACCGGCCACGTCGACACCACCGGCACCCTCGTCCGCCTAGAGCCACGCGGGGCCGACCGGCTGCTCGAGGTTGCGGCACCCTCCGACTTCCTTCGCCTGGTCGTGCCCAAGGGATGTGTGGCGGTAGACGGCATCTCACTGACAGTCGGAGAGGTCCGCGCGGACTCCTTCGACCTCTGGATCATCCCGCACACGCTCGGTGCCACCAACCTTGGCCGCCGTCGCGCGGGCGACCGGCTGAACCTCGAGTCCGACCTGCTAGCGAAGTATGCGGCCAAGCTGCTGGGGCGCTGAGTAAGATTACCCGGACCAAATCAGTTGAAAAAGGCAGGGGAACCTCCACCTTTGCTGGGATGCTCGAATCCGCCCGAAAGCCCGACTGGCTGCGCGCCCGCCTGCCCAACGGTCCGGACTACCTCGAGACGCGGCGCAACGTCGACGCACACAAGCTGCACACCGTCTGCCAGTCAGCCCAGTGCCCCAACCTCGGAGAGTGCTGGTCGCGTGGCACCGCTACGGTGATGATCCTTGGCAATATCTGCACCCGTTCCTGTACCTTCTGCGCGGTCCAGAGCGGGCGCCCTACCGAGCTCGACCTCGGCGAGCCCGCCCGCGTCGCCGAGTCCATCGCCCAGATGCGCCTCCGCCACGTGGTCATCACCTCGGTCGCTCGCGACGACCTCCGCGACGGCGGCGCCTCCGTCTGGGCGGCCACCGTCCGCGCCACCCGCAACCGCAATCCTTCAACCACCATCGAAGTGCTGCCAGCCGACTTCCGCGGCGAGCAGCAACACCTCGACACCTTGCTCGATGCCGAGCCTGACATCCTCAACCATAACCTCGAGACGGTCGAGCGGCTGCAGCGCCCGATCCGCAAGACCGCCCGCTACGAGCGCTCCTTCTGGGTACTCCGCCATGCCAAGTCGCGCGGCTTTGTGACCAAGACCGGCCTGATGCTCGGCATCGGCGAGCGCGAAGAGGAGATCGACCAGCTCTTGCGCGATATCGCCGCAGCCGATGTCGATATCCTTACCATCGGACAATACCTGCAGCCTTCCAAGGAGCACACCCCGATTGATCGCTGGGTCCACCCCGACGAATTCGCGCGATGGAAGTCACGCGCCCTCGAAGTCGGCATCCGCCACGTCGAGTCCGGCCCGCTGGTCCGCTCTTCGTACAAGGCCGACGAGCAAGCGGTGAAGTTCAACCTACTCGCCCGCCGGCGGACGGCCTGAGACCGTGGAGGGAGCTCCCCCCATTGACTTCCGCGGGGAGCTTAACGACGAGCAATTCGCCGCCGTCACCGCCCCGCGGGGTCCTGCCCTCGTCTTGGCAGGAGCCGGCTCGGGCAAGACGCGCACCCTGACCTATCGCGTGGCGTGGCTGCTGGCGCAGGGCGCGCGGCCATGGGACATCCTTCTCCTGACCTTCACCAACAAGGCGGCCCGCGAGATGCTCGAGCGCGTCGAGCACCTCACCGGCGTCCCGCGTGGCCAATTCTGGGGCGGCACCTTCCACGGCATCGGCCTACGCATCGTCCGCCGTCACGCTGAGGCCGC
>JBFZFD010000198.1:0-11950 GCA_041306485.1 Opitutia bacterium
GCGTTGGGGCGGCAAGCCTGGCGGCCCCCGCCCCGGCAAGGCCGGCCCGACCCGTCCCCGCGGCAAGAGCCGCTAAACCTCTATGGCGCGCCTCGTCCTGCTCGGCTCCGACCCGGTCGCCCTGCCGGCCTTCGAGGCAGCGCTCGGATTACCCTCCATCGAGGTGGTCGGTGTTTGGTCCCAGCCCGACCGGCCGAGCGGTCGTGGCCAAGAAGTCCGACCCAATGCCGTCTCCATCTGGGCCCTTGCCCGCGGCTTACCGCTCTTTCGACCCGAGCGCTTTGACGTCGCTGAGGACGCGTGCCTTGCCTCGCTCAAGCCCGACCTCGGCCTCGTCATGGCCTACGGTCAAATTCTGCGGGAGCCCACCCTCGCCGTGCCCCGCCTCGGCTTCGTCAATCTCCACGGATCCCTCCTGCCAGCTCTCCGCGGAGCCTCTCCCGTCGAGGCCGCCCTCGCCCTCGGTTGGTCCGAGACTGGCGTCAGCTTGCAGCGCGTGGTCCGTGCGCTCGACGCTGGAGATGTCCTTGCCTCCGCACCGGTTAGCATCACGCCCGGGCAGGGCAGGGCCTCGCTTCGCGCGGCCATTGGCCTCGCCGCCGGCGAGCTCACGACACGTGCCTTGCCCGAAGTCCTTGCTGGGCGCCTCGCCGGCATCCCGCAGGACCCCGCCAAGGTCACCTACTGCCGTCGCCTCAGACGCGAGGATGCAGGTCTCGACTTCCATCGCCCCGCTCGCCTTCTCGCCGATCGCATCCGCGCCCTCGAAGGCTGGCCAGGCTCCACCTGCCTTCTCGGCGAGACTCGTCTCAAGCTTGGCGCGGCCGTGGCCCAACCCCATGAGGAAGGATTACCCGGACAAATCCTCTCTGCCGACACCCGGGGCGTCCGCGTCGCCACCGCCGAAGGTGTCCTCCTCCTCACCCAGCTCCAGCGACCCGGTGGCCGTATGCTTCCTGCTAGCGATTTCCTCTCCGGCTTCCCGCTCGCCGCTGGCGCCATTCTCGCCTCAGAGGCGATGCCCGAACTCGTCGGCTCCCAGCCGCTGAGGTAAGAAGAAAGGGGTTCGGCGGGTGAGGTGACATCAGAGGTGCCATGAGTGAAGCACCCGCTCTGCTCGCCACCAAGCCCTATGCCCCCCGCTGTTGACTAGGTCCCCCGGCTCGCCTGTCATCAACCCATGCGTCGCCTCCTCGCGCCTCTGCTACTCGCCGCGAGTCTCGCAGCGCAGCAATCCGCGAGTCTGCGCAGCGCCAATGGCGCGGCGCTGACAGGTTTCTCCGATGATGCCAAGGCGGAGAAGGTCTGGGAGATGCGCGCCACTACCCTCGTTCCCCGCGCCTCCGCGCCAGGCACCTGGGACCTCTCTGGCCTTGTCCTCACCACTTACCGCGAGAGCAAACCCGCCCTCACTGTGCGCACCGCGGGTGGCGAGGCTGTTCCAGACCGTCGGGCCGCTCAGGGCACCCTCCCGGTGATCTTCCAATCGGATGGCCTTCGCCTAGAAGGGCGTGGCTGGACCTGGCGCAGCGAGCGCGAGGGCGATGCCTTCGCCTTGCTCGCGGAGGTCCGCGGCACCTTGCGTTCTGGACCCAAGCCCGAGGACAAGGTCGAGGTCACCGCTGGCCGGGTCGACGCTGCACCCATTCCCGGCGGCGTGCGTCTCTCCTTCACGGGCGGCGTCACTCTCGTGCGCCCTGGCGAGCGCCTCTCCTGTGAGCAAGTCGACTGCGACCTCGCCGACGGTTCGGTGCTCACCCGCTGGGTCGCTCGCGGCCGCGTGCTCCACGTCGCTGGCAGTCGTGCTTTCTCCGCCGATGAGATGACGCAGGACACCAAGGCTGGCCGCATCGACCTGCTCGGCTCTGTCCGGGTGGTCGACGCCGAGGCCGAGATCCTCGCCACCTCTGTCTCGCGTGATACTGCCACCGGGCGTTTAACCTGCCTCGACGATCGCGCCGTCCAAGTGCGCCTCGCTCCCACTCCTGCCCGAGCCGCCGCCACCCTCTCGGGACAGCGCCTCGTCTCCCTCCCGCTGGTTGGTGGTGGATTCGACATCCTCCTCGAGGGTGCCGCCGCCTACGCGGCCGCCGGCGCCCAGCTCGCTGCCGACAGACTCGCCGTCCAGGCTGATCCGCTGGGGCGCGGTCCAGTCGTCGCCTCCGGCTCCGTGCGCGGCACCCTAGGCACGCTCTCCTTCAATGCCCGGCAGGCGCGCCTCGATCGCGCCCGTCAGGAGCTCTCCCTCGACGGCGATCCCCGGGTCGAAGACCGGCGCGGCTTCCAGATGGCCGGCGCGCAGATACTCGCCCGCCTCGCCGATGGCTCTCTTCGTGTCGACGAAGGGCCCGGCATACGTGCCGTGCTCCGTGGCAGGACCGATACTGGTATACTCGATGTCGAGGCCGGTCGCATCGACCTAGTCAGGGAGAATTCGCGCACGAAGGCTCTCATGACCGGGACGGTCATGCTGCGCATCGGCGAGGCTCAGCTGAGCTGCCGCACCCTCTCGCTCTCGGGAGAGTCCGTGACCAAGGTCGATACCCAAGCCCTTCCCGGGCAGCCGGTCGTCTCTGAGCCCGCCTTGGTATTCGGACGTGCCCAGCTCGACGGTGATGTCCGTCTCGAGACCAAAGGCGTGCTCGCCACTGCCACCCGCGCTGAACTCTATCCCGCGGTAGGCACCGAGGACCCCTCGCTCAAGGACCGACCCCTCTTCCTCACGTTGCTTTCCGGTGATGCTCCCGCGGGAGTACGCCCTCGCCTCGAGGTCGCCGCCGGTGAGGGTATCAATGCCTTCGTGGCTGATCGCCAGGAAATCCTTCTCGCTGGCGAGGGTGCACGTTTCTGGATGCGCGGCGCGGTCGCTCTTCGCGCCGGCTCAGCCGAAGGCGCCTGCGCCTTGCTCGAAGGCCGGGCGAGCCGCGACCCGAAAAAGGGTCTCTTGCTCGAGACAGCGCGTGGCACGGGCGAGGTGCAACTCGAGGTCGACGGTAGTCGCGCGACCGGAAAGTTTCTCGAGGTCGATGCCAAGGCGGGTAGCCTCATCCTAAGGGGCGAGGCCCGCGTCTCTGACCGGACGGGTCGCCTCGGCATCCCCGCCGAGGCCCTGACCTACGACTATGCCACCCGCAACTGGCGGATGGAGTCCGCCAAGGGCGAGGATGGCCAGATCCGCCGCCCCCGCATCTTCCTTCCTTCGACGGGCTTCGAACTCCCCTTGCCCCAATAAGCCTCGACACCCCGCAGGCTTCCGGGAAAATCCTCCGAGATGTCCTCACCGAGCGCCCAAGGCCTGGTCAGGGTCGAGTCGCTTGCCAAGCACTACGGCCGCAAGCTCGCCGTTCAAGACGTCAGTCTCGAGCTCCGCGCCGGGGAAGTCGTCGGCCTGCTTGGTCCCAATGGGGCAGGTAAGACCACCACCTTCTACATGGTAGTCGGGCTTGTCCCGCCCACCTCCGGCAAGGTCTTCCTGAATGGGAAGGACATCACTCGCTCGCCCATGTGGCGTCGGGCTAGGGCCGGCATCGGCTACCTTCCCCAAGAGGCCTCCGCCTTCCGCAAGCTTTCGGTCCGTGACAATGTCCACGCGGTGGTCGAGACCCTCGGGCTACCCAAGTCGGAGGCTGCCGCCCGGACCGATGCCATGCTGGAGGACCTCGGCCTCACCCAGCTCTCCCGTCAGCCGGCTTTCACCCTGTCGGGCGGCGAGCGGCGCCGGCTAGAGATTGCCCGCGCGCTCGCGACGGGTCCTAGTTTCATGCTGCTCGACGAGCCCTTCAGCGGCGTTGATCCCATCTCCGTCGCTGATGTCCAGGCCATCGTCCGTCGCATGCGCGATCGTGGTATCGGCGTGCTCATCACCGACCACAACGTGCGCGAGACCCTCGCCATCGTCGACCGGGCCTACCTCATCCACCAAGGACGTGTGCTTGTCTCCGGCTCGCCCTCCGACATCATCAACAACCCCGACAGCCGCAGGTTCTACCTCGGCGACGGCTTCAAGCTCTGACCATGCCCGACGCCAACGAAAACCGCCCCGCCGAGCAGGTCTCCGTCCGCGAGTTCCTCGACTCCTACCGCGACATCCTTCGCATGGAGCTAGTCGCCGGCGAGGCCGGCCTGGACAAGGTCGTCTCAGAGAAGTCCATCAACCGCCCAGCCCTCGCCTTGACCGGCTTCTTCAAGGAGTTCGCCCATCGCCGACTGCAAGTGCTCGGTGCCGGTGAAATGGCCTACCTCCAAGACCAGACCACCGAGGTCCGGTCTGAGCGGCTCGAGGCCATCTTCCGTCACGACATCCCTGCGGTCGTCGTCACCGGTGGGCGCGAGGCCGATGGACATCTCGTGCGGATGGCCGACGTCTACTCGGTCCCCTTGCTCCGGACGCAGATGAAGTCCAAGGACTTCTCCGCCGAGGCCACCGTCATGCTCGAGGAGAAGTTCGCCCCCCGCAGCAGCATCCATGGCACACTGGTCGATGTGAAAGGCGTCGGCGTCCTCCTGCGCGGATCCTCCGGCGTAGGTAAGAGCGAGTGCGCCTTAGCGCTCATCGAGCGCGGCCACTCCCTCGTCGCCGACGACTACGTGCGCGTCACTCTCGTTGGCGACCGCGAGCTCGTTGGCACCTCCAAGGAACTCAACCGCGGCTACATGGAGTGCCGTGGTATCGGCATCATCAACGTCGCCTCCATCTTCGGCGTTCGCTCGGTCCGCCGCGAGAAGCGCATCGACCTCGTCATCACCTTTAAACTCTGGCAGCCCGGCATGGACGAGGAGCGCACCGGACTCGATATGGAGTCCTTCGAAATCTTGGGGCGCAAAATCCCTCACATGACCCTTCCTGTCAGGCCTGGGCGCGACATGGCCCGCCTCGCTGAGGTCGCTGCCATGGTCCAAGCCCTCCGCGGCATGGGTCACGACTCCGCCAAGGAATTTAGCGAGCGCCTCATCGAGCACATGCGGCCCAAGGAGTGACCAAGGCCCGTCTTACTCCCGGGCCTTGAGGTCAGTCTCTGCCGAGCAGTAGGCTTTGCCCGAAGCCTCCGACGGCTAATTATTCCTCGGTCCCCCACCTGCAGTCCGAGATCACCCGGAGGCAGACATCGCGGAGGTCGAAGAGGGCGGACTGGGTGTCTTCGAGAGCTGACGCGGAACTGAGGCGCGCTTCGGTCGGGATGGATTGGAGCAGACCGATAGCGGTGTTAATCCCACTGAGCGCTCGCTTCATGTGCACGATGGCCAAGGGAAGGTCTCCCGTATCGGTGGCATTGACCGCCATGACCACGTTGTGCTGTGAGTCCCAGAAGGTCAGCATCACCTCTGCAGCGAGGAGCGGGGGTACCGTCTGGTCGTTGTCCCGCAGGAGGGTGCGGAAGGAGGTCGAGGCTTGGATGCCGAGCGCCCTGGCGGCCAAGAAGACCGGGTGCTGGTGGATGCAGTAGGGCAGGTCGGCGGTAGGCTCTGCCTCGGGATCGACGTCCGAGGGCTCGGCTGCCGGGCTCCATTCGCCAGGTTCCCAACCCATGCGCCGGGCACAGATATCTAAGCGGTCAGGGGCCCCCTTGACCTCGTTGTAGGTGGCAAGGAAACGGGCTACCTCGAGGTCTTGGCTCCTTACATAGGAGCTCCAGTCCGACTCGCTCCAGGGAGCGGGCCCGGAACCCTCGGAATCTCCCTGGGGCTGGTCCTCGTCGCGCATAGCCACAGTCTGGGGGATCCTGGACCGTTCGCAAGCGACTTCGCCTCTCGCTTGAGGCTTGAGGCGGGGGGCTTCCGGGGGGTGAATGGCGTCATGGCCTCGCTTGCCCAGCTAACCTCCGAGCTCGCCGCTGGCCAACGTCCAGATCGCGACGCCGCCGCCCTGGCCGCTGGCCTCCTCTCTCAGCCCGAGCTGGCCGATGATGACAAGGTCGCCTACCTCTCCGCCCTGGCCGACCTTGGCGAGGACGCTGAAATCGTCGCCGCCTTCGCCGAGACCTACCGAGACAAAGCACGCACCCTTGACCTCGGCGACCTTCCCTCTCGAGCGATTGACATCGTTGGCACCGGCGGCGACCGCTCGGGGAGTTTCAATATCTCGAGCGCCAGCGCCCTCGTGGTAGCCGCCGCCGGAGTCCCCGTGATCAAACACGGTAACCGATCCATCACCTCCCAATCCGGCAGCGCCGATTTTCTGGCCGGGCTCGGAGTCGACCTCGAGGCGGACGACGCTCGCCTCCTCCGCGCCCTTCGCCAAGCGAACTTCTGCTTCCTCTTCGCTCCAGCTTTCCATCCGGCCTTTCGCGCTATCGGGCCCGCGCGCAAGCGCCTCGCCGAGCTCGGCCGCAAGTCCATCTTCAACATCCTCGGCCCCCTGATCAACCCCGCGCGCCCAGCCCATATGATGGTCGGCGTCTTCGCCGAGCGCTGGGTCGCCCCGCTGGCCGGAGCGCTCCAGTCACTCGATGTACGTCGCGGCCTGGTCGTCCATGGCAAGGTCGGGGAGGGCATGGATGAACTCACCTCCGCCGGCCCAGCTCGCGTCCGCGGAGTGGGAGGACTCTCCTCGGTCGACGGTGAATGGCTACCTGGCGACTTCGGTCTAAGCACTTGCCCGTCCTCCGACCTGCTCGGTGGCTCGCCAGCCCACAACCTCGGCCTTCTCTCTGACCTCCTTGTTGGCGCCGCGCCTGATGGCCTGCTCGACACCGTCTGCCTCAGCGCGGGCGCAGCCCTTTGGGTGGCTGGCGAAGCCGCAGATCCCGGTGCCGGCAGCCTGCGGGCACGCGAGGTCATCCTCGGGGGCGCTCTGCGGGAGAATCTTCGCGTCCTTCGCGAGGCCTACCGGGTCTGATCCAAGAGGCGGGCCGCGGTTCGCTCGCTGGCTCCGCGGTTGGCGGCATGCCACGCTGCTCCGCTCGCGCCCATCGTCTGTCGCTTGGCTGGATCAAGCGCTAGCGCGATCAACCCTTCCGCGACTGCTACGTCGTCTCCACCGCGCCGCGCCGCACCGGCGGATTCCAAGCCCGCGCAGAGGGACCGGAAGTTGCTCATGCGTGGTCCATAGACGAGAGGGATGCCGGCCGCAGCGCACTCGACCGGGGTTTGCCCGCCCTCATGCGGAGCGAGGCTCTTCCCGCAGAAGGCTAGGTCCGCCGCGCGCGTCAACCAACGGAGTTCGCCCGTGGTGTCGGCCAAGTGTACCATTGTACCAGGCGCGGCAGTCTTCCCTTGCGACGAGCGTTGATGGAGGCCGAGCCCGCTGGCCGCGACCTCGCGCCGCACCTCCTCGCGTCGCTCGGCGTGGCGCGGCACCAGCAGGAGGCGCGCGTCGCAACCGCCCTCTCGCAGCCGCCGCAGAGTCGCGAGCAGCAGTGCCTCCTCGCCTGGCCAGGTCGAGGAGCCTAGCAGGACGAGGCAGCCGGGGTTGTCGCCGAAGCCGAGCTCCGTGCGCAAGGCCGCGCGCTCTCCCGGGGGCAGGGCGCTGTCCGCAGCCACGTCAAACTTTAGGTTGCCGGTCACCTCGACCGATAACCCGCCCAACTCCCGCAGGCGGCGCGCATCCTCCTCGCTGCCCGCCCCAATCCAGGCAAGGGCACTCAGCAATTGGCGGGAGATGGCCCGCAGGCGTCGATGCCTCGCGTGGGAACGATCCGAAAGGCGGGCGTTGATTAGGACGGCTGGCACGCCGCGCCGGCGGGCCTGACCGAGAAGGTGCTCCGGCCAAAGCTCGCCTTCCGCCAGCACGGCAAGGTCGGGCTTGATCCTTCGCCAGGCGGTCGCCGAGCAGGGCCAGAAATCGAGTGGGAAGCTATCGATGGCTAGGCAGCTCTTCACGTGCCGCTCGCGGGCCACAGCCAGCCCCGTGCTCGTCGTTGTGGTCAGGACCACCTCGGCCCGGCCACTGGCGACGAGGGCCTGTAGGAGGGGGCCGATGGCCTCGACCTCACCCACCGAGACAGCTTGGATCCAGATGCGCGACTTGCCCGGTGCCTTCTCGGGCAATGGGGGGAAGAACCCCAACCGCGCGGCAAGGCCCTTGGCGTAGCCACCCCGCCGGGCCATCCGCCAAAGGTAATAGGGGGAGGCGACCAGGAGGAGGGGGAGGAAGAGGAGCCGGTAGGCCCAGAGCAGCATCGCCAGCACCCTGCAAGGGCGGGCAGGCGCTGTCACCCCTTAAAGCCCTTCCCGGGGCCATATTTCCCCTTGCCAACAGCCTCTCGGGATGCTTTTTCAATCTTTCAACTCCCGCGCGGTCGCCGGACCACGTCGGGGCACAACCCAAGACAAAAGCACCTAAAAATCCGATGTCTCACCCGTCCGGCCGGGAGCGAGATAAGGAGCCCCCCACACCATGAACCTGACCGTAAAAGACCTCCTCGACGCTGGCGTCCACTTCGGACACCAGACGCGCCGCTGGAACCCCAAGTCCCGTCCCTTCGTCTTCGACCATCGGAACGGCATCTCGATCATCGACCTCGAGAAGACCCACGCCTGCCTCGTCACCGCCACAGCGGCGGCCGAGGAGATTGTCGCCTCGGGTAAGGACATCCTCTTCGTTTCGACCAAGCCCCAGGCTCAGGACATCGTCCGTGAGGCCGCCAAGTCGACCAACATGCCCTACGCCGTCTCCCGCTGGCTGGGCGGCACCCTCACCAACTGGGCCACCGTCAAGGTCTCCCTCGACAAGTACCGCAAGTACCTGGTCATGGAGCGCGACGGCTCCCTCGCCAAGATGCACAAGAAGGAGGCCGCCGCCATCAAGCGCGAGATGCTCCGGATGGCTCGCAACTTCGAAGGTCTTCTCGAGTTCCGCAACATTCCCGGCGCCCTCGTTGTCATCGACACCCATCTCGAGGAAATCGCCGTGGCGGAAGCCAACCGCCTCGACGTGCCTGTGATCGGCCTGTGCGACACCAACTCCGACCCTAGCCGCTGCAGCCACCCCATCCCCGGTAATGACGATGCCACCAAGGCCATCCGCCTCGTGGTTGAGGCTTTGACCCAAGCCATCCAAGCCGGTCTCGCCCGCCGCTCCAAGGAGCAGCCCAAGCGCCAGGCCGTCAGTGCCGTCTCCCGCGATCTCGGCGATGCCAGCCAGCCCGAGGTGACCATCTCTGCCGACCTCCAGCAGGCCGTCGACGCCGCCCCCGATACCGAGGGTGAGTCTGCAGCCCCTGGCGCCAAGCCCCGTCGCTCGGTCGGTCCTCGCAAGTCCGCCAACTAAGGACGAGACGAAGATGTCTGCTATCACCGCACAGACGGTCAACGAGCTTCGCGGCCGCACCGGCGCCGGGCTGATGGATTGCAAGAGGGCCCTCACCGAGGCCGCTGGCGATATGGAGAAGGCCGTCGAGATTCTCCGCATCAAGGGCATGGCCACGCGCGACAAGAAGTCGGGCCGCTCCGCCAACGAGGGCGTGCTCGTCCTCCGCCTCAACGCCGACGCCTCCTCCGCCACCGTCCTCGAGCTCAACTGCGAGACCGACTTCGTGGCCAAGAACGAGGCCTTCATCATCCTCGCCAACGACCTCGCCGCTCAAGTCGAAGCCCACGGCCATGCCGACCTCACCAACCAGGTCTTCCACAAGACCGGGCAGAAGGTGAATGACTACCTCGCCGAGCAAGTCACCAAGCTGGGCGAGAACCTCAAGGTCTCGCGCAGCCTCACCCTGTCCGCCGGTCCCGGCTCCAAGCTCGCCTCCTACGTCCACAACGGCTCCAAAATCGCCGTCGTCCTCGAGCTCGCCGCCGGAGGCTCCGCCGTGGGTCATGCCGGTCTCGCCGACCTCGGTCGCCAGCTCGCCATGCAGGTCGTCGCCAATGGTGCCGAGTACCTCCGTCGCGAAGAAGTCTCCGCCGACCGCCTCGAGAAGGAGCGCGTCATCGCCGAGGAGTTCACCAAGTCCGAGGCCGACAAGGCCATCGCTGAGGCCCTTCGCATCGTCGAAGATTACAAGGGTCAGCTCGCCGAACAGAAGGCCGGTGCCAACGACGCCGCCATCATCGTCGAGCTCGAGAAGCGTATCCTTAACTCCGAGAAGGCCGCCAAGGCTGCCGAGGCTCGCAAGTCCGGCCAGATCGCCAACATCGAGAAGATCAAGGCCGGCCGGGTTGAGAAGTTCCTCGCCGAGCGCTGCCTCCTCGACCAGCCCTTCTTCCGTGATCCCGATAAGAAGGTCTCTGAACTCATCGACGAGTCGGCCAAGACCCTCGGGGGTTCCATCAGCGTCGTGAGGTTCCACCGCTTCGCCGTCGGGGAGTCCGCGGACCAAGCCTGAACTTGTTGACTGTCGACCAAGACCCGGTGGCCTAGGCCCCCGGGTCTTTTTATGCCTCTCTCGGTGCGCTCACCCTCGCCTATTCAGGCACGGGATGCGCTTCGCCCTCTGGCGTCCTAGCGAGAGCGAGGAAGGCATCTTGCGCGCCCGGCGCGGAGCGTCCGAGGGGATTGCAGGGCAGGTGGGAGCCATCGGGTTTCAGGCGAGTAGCGTCGCCGTCGCGCTCCCGGTAGGTCGCCAAGATTTCGCGCTCGAGGCGCCGACGCAGTCCGGGGTCGCGTACAGGGAAGACGCACTCCACCCGACGGATGAAGTTGCGCTGCATCCAGTCGGCGCTGCCCATCAGGAAAATCGGCTCGCCCCCCGCATGCTCGAAACGGAACAGTCGGCTGTGCTCAAGGAAGCGACCGAGCACGCTGCGTACGTGGATGTTCTCGCTCCGCCCAGGGACGCCAGGGACCAGACAGCAGATGCCGCGCACGAGTAACTCTATCCTGACCCCGGCCCGGGAGGCTCGGTAGAGCGCCTCGATGATGGAGGGATCCACTAGGCTATTCACCTTGGCGAAGATCGTGGCGGGACGCCCCAGCCTGGCCGCCTCGGCCTCGGCCTCGATCAGCTCCACCAGCCGTCTTTGGAGGTCGAACGGCGCCACCACGAGGTGGTGGAACTTCGGCTTGGCTAGGTTGCCAGTCAGCACGTTGAAGAGCAGGCCGACCTCTTCGGTAATCTCCGGGTCGGCGGTGAATAGGGAGAAGTCAGTGTAGATTTTAGCTGTCCTTGGGTTGTAGTTACCCGTGCCGAGGTGGGCGTAGCGGCGGAGCAC
Organism: Opitutia bacterium; assembly: GCA_041306485.1. Lineage (GTDB taxonomy): Bacteria > Verrucomicrobiota > Verrucomicrobiia > Opitutales > UBA953 > UBA8828. The sequence goes on from JBFZFD010000198.1 coordinate 11,089, forward strand.
GCCGTTCTCCCTCCGCACTACTAGGCAAGCCTTGCAGTGCGTCTTGTAGCCGACCAACCCGTAGACCACGTGGGCGCCGGCCTCCTCGAGCTGGCGGGCCCAGGCGATGTTATTCAGTTCGTCGAAGCGGGCGCGTAGCTCGATGAGCACCGTCACCTGCTTGCCCGCTTCGGCTGCCTCCTTTAGGGCCTTCATGACCGGGGAGTCGCCGCTGGTGCGGTAGAGGGTCAGCTTGATCGAGACCACCTCAGGATCGACCGCGGATTGCCGGAGGAAGTCCACCACTGGCGTGAAGGATTCGTAGGGGTGGTGTAGGAGGATATCCCCTTTGCCAATGCGTGCGAGAATGGGGTCCGCCTCGCCCATGCCGGGCGGGACTGAGGGCTGGAAGGAAGGGTAGGCCAGGTCGGGTCGCTGGATCAGGTCGAGCGCGCCACCCAGCCGCAGGAGGTTGACCGGGCCGTCGATGTGGAAGACGCACTCCGGATCCAAATCGAGGGCCGCGCATAGCCAGCCCACCGTCTCCTCCGGGGCGTCGCCCGTGATCTCGAGCCGCACGGGCGCCCCCTTACGCAGGCGGTGAATCTCCTCTTCGATGGCCTCGAGCAGATTGCCCTCCTCGTCCTCGTCCACATACAGGTCGCTATTGCGGGTGATGCGGAAGGCCCAAGCGCCCTGCACGCTCATCCCTGGGAAGAGACGGTCGGCGAAGGCCTTGATCACATGACTGAGGAAGGTGAAGCGCACCTCCTGGCCGCTCTTCTTAAGTAGTACCACCCTTGGCAGGATGCGCGGCACAGGCACCACCGCATGCCGCTCTTCACCGGCCTTCTCTCCGGCTAGGCGCACAAGGATATAGAGG
>JBFZFD010000199.1:0-3525 GCA_041306485.1 Opitutia bacterium
GGACTCCCTGCTCTCGGACCATCCCCCAGCGATGCCGAAGAGAAAGGTACTCATCGAAACCATCAGCCCAGCCAAGATAGCCAGCGAGAGTAGCATCTCGAGCAATGTGAAGCCTCGGCGCGTGCGCGTGCTCATCGCGGAGATCCTCTTGGGGGCTGGGCGCCGCCTTTGGCTGGCGCGGGTCCGCCGCTGGGACGTGGCGGAGCATCTCCACGAGGGGGCTCGGGACGCCGCACGGAGGGAAGGGATGAGGATCCTCCTCCACTCTGCCTCCCGCTCGTGCCCTCGAAACTGCGCTCACCCCGGAGCTGCTCCGTCACCGTTTTGAGCCGCGCTTGCCGGTCGGAGGAGGCCGCCCAGGCTGGTCGGTAGAGGTTGAACGACTGCTTGCGCTCGGTCGTCTCGCCATCGCGTCGCACTGTCAGGGTGACGAGGAAGAGTGCGTCCACCGTGGCACTCGACAACTCCGCCTCCCATTCAGCCAGAGTACCGTCGCTCAGCGTGACCCTCCCGGATAGTCGCTCGCCGGCTTCTCGAACAGTCTTGTCGGTTAGTGCATCCGGCGCCAGCACGGCCGCGCGCGCGAGCCGCATCGACTCGTCATCCTGGTCAAGTCGTTCCATCGCCGCACGCGCAAGCAGGATATTCCCATAGGCAGAAGATAAGCCGACCGCGGCTAGGGCGAAGATTGCGAGGGCGACGAGTACCTCGATCAATGACATTCCTCGCCTCATCGATTCGACGTGGCCTCTGGCAAAGGCGCGCAGGTTAAGGGGTCGAGCTCGACCAGGCGCGCTCGGCCGTTGCGCTGGACTTCCAAGCGGGCGCGGTCGCCAGTCCCATCCGGGTACAGTCGGAATCGACCGAGGGGTAGTGCCTCGGGCAGCCCACCGAGCAGGACAAGCCCATCAGCGTCCGGCTCGACGAGGCGCACACGCACCTCCGGCGACTCCGGGAGCACGAGAGTCTCGGTGGGGTCAGGACCCCAGGAGAAGGTACGGTCATCGTCGAGCGGGATCAGCTCGACCGTTACGCCCCGCGTGACCGCCTCGCGTCGGAGGCGCTGCATCAGCGCGAGCAAGGCATCTTCGGGGTCATTGTCCTGGCCTGCACGCAGCATGCCCGCGGCGCCACTCACCCAGAGTCCAGCGATGAGTGCGGCGAGCGCGAGCGCTAGCAGCACCTCCAGCAGCGTGAAGCCACCGCGGCCTGGTCGCTGCCGTCGTAAGGTCACCAGTTGCCGATGTCGTCTGCGGTGTCGGGTGCCCGGTCCTTGCCCTTCGTGAAGAGGTCGTAACCCGTAGTGTTCTTGATCCCGGGGTAGCGATACTGGTAAGGCTCTCCCCAGGGGTCCGCAGTGAGCTTGCCTCCTTTGGTCTCAACGTAGGGTCCGCGCCAGCGCTCGGCGCGCGCCTCGGGGGCGGTCGCTAGGGCGGCCAATCCCTCCTCGGTGGTTGGATAGTCGCCGGTGTCCATGCGGTAGCGCATCAGTGAGGTCTTCATCGACTCATTGACGAAGATTTCCGCCACACGCTCTTGGCTTTGCCCAAAGATCCCGTCCATCCGGGTCGCGACGACCCCAACCAGCAAGCCAAGGATGGCCAGCGCGATCAGGATCTCGATGAGGGTGAAGCCACCTCGGGTGGCAGGAATGCGATCGTTCATGATAAGGGTGTTAACGGTCGCCGCGCGACCCTCGCTCCGAGCTACGCTCACTGCGTGAGCTACGCTCGGTCGACTCGGAATCACGGGTTCGGCGGGGATCGCCACCCTCGGCCTGCACCTGCTGCATGCGTTCCTGCCAGCGCTTCTCTCGCTCGGCTCGGTAGGCCGCGATTTGTTCGGGTGTGAAATTACCCCACGGCGTCTGCACCTTGCCGTCAGGGCCAGGCTCGGGCAAAGGGGGACCGCCGCGCGGGGCCTCGGCGGCGGTGGAGGGCAGGGGAGGGGCCTCGTACTTGGCCACAGTACCAGACTTCATTGTCACCTGGGCGGGCTGCCCATTGATCTCAATGGTCAGTGCTCCGGTTTCCTTATCGAAGGACTTGTAGACGGGAAGGGAAGGGTCGGTCGGGGCATCCTCCTTGGATACCCAGCGACTCTGCTTGGTCTTGATGCTGTAGAGGCTAAAGAAGGTCTTATCCCCGTCGCGGTACATGCCGCGTAGCTCCAGATCAGCGGCAGCCGCAGGCGCCCCGACCACCTTGGGCGCCGAACCGGCACCAAAGGGGGGATTGGCCGTCAGGGTATCGAGATCGATACCTGACGAGCCGGCTGCCGAGGCCAGAAGAAGGGACGCGAGGAATCGCATGCTGTTATACGTTATACCCCTTAATCGCTTCCGGGTTTCGGGCAAGCCCCTCTCACACCCAGTAGCTCACCCGTGAAGCCGTGCCGCTGTGCCCGCCGTCTTTACCCGAACCCCTATTACCCTGAACCCCCCGTATCTCCGGAGCTAACGAGCTAAAGAGCTAACGAGCTAACGAGCTAAAGAGCTAGAGAGCTAACTTGTGCCCGCCGTGCCGGCGGAGAGGGAGGGATTGGCTCCGCCGCTGAAGCGGCTCCGGGCCTGCGGCCCAATCCTTCGGATTGCCAGTTCGGCCAGAGGCCTCACCGAACCCCGGGGTTGCTTCGCTTCGCTCGGGGTTTCACCCCGATGCCTGCGGCATCGCTCTTCGCCAAGGATGGCTCAGCTCATCCCTTCCTTGGAAAGATAGAGGGTTTGGCGAGTGGCGGAGAGGGAGGGATTCGAACCCCCGGAACCCTTGCGGGCTCAGCTGATTTCGAATCAGCCGCAATCGACCACTCTGCCACCTCTCCGTTGGACCAGCCTCTTGCAAAAAACCGCCCGCTAACGCGGGCGGCAAGGGAAAAGCGCCGGGCCTTGCCCTGGCGCATCTTTCCGGTCGATCAGGATTGTTCCTCGAGCTTCAGGGCGCGGTAGCCACCGATGCTCCGGAAGTAGAGCATGAGGAGGAGGTAAATCACCGCCATCGTGAGCGGGATGTAGGAGTCGACCTTGAGAGTGGCACGGTCTCCCTGGATAGAGGAGGCGACCATGGCCTTTTGCTCGGTGCTAGGTGACTCCGCCTTCTTGGCAGCCTCCAGCTTGGTGCCGTCGAGGCCGGTGACCTCGCTGAAGAACAGGAAGGACGAGGGCTTGCCTGCCTTGTTCGCCTCGTAGACCGCGGGAGCGGTCGCTTGGAGGTTCTCAGCCGTGAAGCGATCCTTGGCGTAGCCCAGGCCAGGGCCACCCAGCAGGCCAGCGGAGAGCATCCCGATACCGCCCATGATGGACATGGCCACCGCGCCGGAGCGGGGGAACCGGTCGCCGACCACCGCGAGCATCGTCGGCCAGAAGAAGGTTTTGCCGATCGCGTAGATGCCAAGGGCGACGAGGGCCAAGGGGAAGGACGACATCCCGCTGGCGAGCTGGAGGCCGACCACCGCGAGCACAGAGGAGGCGAGCAGGATGCCAAGAGGCGAGAGGCCGAGCTTCGTCTCGATGAAGTGAGCCGAGAAGCG